>JAUWPC010000329.1 GCA_030611815.1 Desulfobacteraceae bacterium | reverse complement strand
CAGATCACGAACAGTCAAATAATCTAAGAATGGGAGCTCAAGTTTTTGGGAACAGAGATAGATATATCTTATATCCTCATCTGTTTCTTCCCGGAGGATACCAAGTTCGATAAGTTTGTCTATGAACTGAGTGTTTTCTTTTTCCATAATTCAGGAATTGAGGAATTGAGGAATTGAGGAATTTGATTGGCGCAATTGCCTTCAATCCCTCAATTCGCAATTCCTCAATTTTCAGTTTCTAAGGATCATTGCGATTTCTTCTTCAAGTTGCTCTAAAGACCCTAATTCATCGGGCGGGACATGGTAAATCCCAGTTCCCTCACCCATACCCATCCCCCGCAAGTAAAAGTAAAAGACTCCCCCGAAATCCCTTTCCGGATCAAACCGATCACCCATGGTCTGTTTCAACCAGCGCAAGACCGCTACTGCATATAGCTTGTACTGGAGATGGTAGTCAGCATGATCCATACTCTTTCCCATGGATTCGAGGTCATAACCGGTTTCAAGGTAGTTCGATTTCCAGTCTGCTATATAAAACTTCCGGTCCTTTCTGAATACCAAGTCCACAAACCCCCTGATAAATCGATTGGAGATTTCGCAGTCCGGAATCCTGTCAGGTATAATGACGCGAGATGGAAAAGAATAGTAAAACTCGACCTCATGGAGCCGGTCTTCCTCTTTAAGGTGAGCAAGGATAAAATTATCAGCAACAGGGGCGACAGGGGTTGTCAAGGTATCCCCTAAGATCCTGCAGACAGAGTCTTTCCATCTGACATCAACCCGATGCGTCCCCATCTGTCCTAAAATTATCTCTCTTGTGCCTGCATCATGCATTAAGCTCAAGACAGGACCCAGGTCATGGGTAATTGCCTTCAATACCACCCCATAATCAATATGCTCCAGGATATCATGAAACATCAGTCCCACATCAATTCCACCGGGTACTTCATCAAGGTCCCTTTCTCCTGAAACGGTCTCCATCCTTAGAGAGGCAAAACCTTCATCATCTTCTTTCCCCCTCTGCTCTGTCTGGAAAGAAAGATCCTCTTCTCTATCCGCATCTACCTGGGACATCTTTTGATGCAGGCTCGAAAAGGAATCTAATTTAATCCTTCGCGCCTCGTAGCTCTCTTGAAATGAAAGCGGCTTAAATGCCTCCCCCACAGGGATTATTGCCTGCCGGGGTGTTTTCTCAAATCCGGTCCGGGCTGTTGAAGCGCCCAAATGATGATCAGCCTTCAGCCAGAGCACATCCTTATCTGCTTCACTTCTGGGAAAGGCATTCAACAAGGCTGGAGAGAGCTGAGTGCACACCGGGCCGAGCCATGGGGCATTCGTTTTATGGATGTAGAAGGGCAGATAGAGTTTAAATTGGGCCCTGGTGGATGCAACATAATAGAGGCGCTTGTCTTCATCCATTTTCTCAGATTCATGTCTTCCGCCTCCACCTGATTTCGCCAAATCGACGATTCTTCTGATTTCTGAGGATGATTCGCCTTTTTTGATTTCGTGATAAGTATGATATTTGTCCTGATAAGATGCCGGCTGGGTCAACCCGCCGGCAACAAAAACAACAGGGAACTCAAGCCCCTTACTGACATGCATGGTCATGATCTGAACCTTTCGAGCTTCAGTTTCAATCTGATGTATATCAACCCCCTCATCAGCGTCTAAAGACCGGTTTCGGTAGACGTCAAGTATTGCCGACAACCCCCTGAAATCGAGATTTTTCCTATATGCCACCTCCTCCAAGTATTCAAATATCTGTTGATAATTGGTATATTTCCTGTCCCAGCCACTCTCTACTGTCTCACGGGAGAGCAGACCTGAGTCTTCCACCAATGATTGAAAAAGATGACTCCACCTCCGTGACATGGCATATCCATTCCACTTGAAGAGCATCTCCTTTACAGGGTGAGAGGGGGGCATCTCCTCATACGCGAAGAGCTCGGTCAGATTGAACCCGAAAAAGGGGGTCAGCAACGCCTTTTTGACCGCCGAGCTGTCGCCCGGATCCAAGATTGCGTGAAACAAGAGACCTGTGTAGACCGCTTCATCCGAAACAAAGAGGCCTGGTTTTTTGTAAAAGGTATAGGGGATTTTTTCTCTTGTAAGCTCCTCTTCAATAAAGGGGACGTCGGATCTGCTTCGAACTAATACACATATGTCCCCAAACCCGATTGTTCGTTCATCTCTCCCTATTTCTTTCATCCTGATATCAGAGGAAATCAGATGTTTAATTTCACTGGCCACAAATTTTGCTAATCTCGGTTTGGCCGGTCTTGGAGATGGCGCCTCGCTGAGATCAACGATATTCAAAACCGGGCGGCCAGAGTTATCCGTGATCATCTCTACCAGCCTATCCTCTTTGCCCGGGGAATCCGTGCTTTGATACCCGATTTCGAATTCACCAGCCAGCGCCTGGGGCTTAAACCAGGCTTCACCGCAGAACAGGGTGTTGAAGACCGTAATTAATGCGGGCTGGGATCGCCAGTTGACAGACAAAGAATAGAGCCCGGCCCGCCCTTTCTTCTCAAGCCTTTCCATCTCGTTTCTTGCGCTTAGATAGGCATATACGTCAGCGCCGCGAAAGGAGTAAATGGCCTGTTTCGGATCGCCGATCACGAACAGGAGATTTTGAAGGTCGTTGTCACGATTATCTATGAAAATCTTCCTGAATATCTTCCACTGAACAGGGTCTGTGTCCTGAAATTCATCAATGAACGCCACCTTAAACCTGTTTCGGAGTTTACCTACTAACAGGTTTGATGAGTTGTCGCTATACAAGGCCTTTTCAACAAGCGAGAGCATATCATAATAGCTGATCCATCCGTGGCCCTGTTTTGTCCGGCTTACATCATCCTGAAGACGATGAATTGCTTCCACAGTTAGCGTGTATTGAAGTTCATTCAACCTGATATTCAGTTTTTCTAATTTGTGTTTAACAGCTTCAAGGTTCGGACACACCTCCAAATTCGGGCCACCTTTATTCCATTTCTTCGGGATAAGACAGTCAAGGCCTCTCCTGTCGCTCGATTTTGTGTCCTCTACCTCTGCCATTAAATCCATAAGGATGCGAATATCAAGCTTGTCTTCTTCAGCCTCTTCAAAATGGTCTTCAACAGGGACTACTATGTTATCGAGTATATTCTTTTTTGCGGCTGCATTGAAATTCAGTTTAGCATACCCGCGGGAAAACTCCCCGTCCGACCCGAGCAAGGCTTTTATTTCCATGCACGCCGAAGCAATTTCCTCTTTGATTTCTTTAAACCCCCTCCCCTTCAGATCGGGCAGCAGTCGGTCACCGGCTGCTTTGTGCAGGGATTGCGCTAATTTGATTATGGTATCTAAGAAAGAGCCCTTCCTTTGATTAAACCGTGAAATCTCAAGAATTTCTTCTAAGTGCCCCCCATATATTTCCGGCCAGTCCTTTCGCATCTGCTCTTTTAGCAGGGTTTCAAAGAGAGGCGCATCATTGATCACTTCGCTATGGAAGAGAACGCTGTTTTCAAATGCAAAATCCCTGAGCACGGTCTGGCAAAAGCCATGAATGGTATGTATAGGGGCCTTATCAAATGCGTCCAAGGTATCTCTTAGTTTCTTAGATGTTTTTGTCTTATCCTTTGAGTCATTCAATTCCCCTTCGAGTTTTTCACGTATGCGGATCTTTAATTCCGAGGCCGCTTTTTCTGTAAAGGTGACCAGGAGGATGTTTTCCAG
>JAUWPC010000353.1 GCA_030611815.1 Desulfobacteraceae bacterium | reverse complement strand
GGTCCAAAAATTCCCTTACCCGGTCGGGAGGCACAACGGTAAGTCCATCAGGCTTGTCAATATCAGAGGCAATTTTTGCGACAAATTTTGAAGAGGCCACCCCGGCTGAGACCGTGAGCCCGGTCTTTTTAAGAACCGCCTCCTTGATCTTCTTGGCGATCACTTCGGTTTGACCCATAAGACGCTCTGCGCCGGTAAGATCCAAAAAGGCTTCATCAATGGAGAGGGGCTCCACTAACGGGGTGAAGCAATGGAATATCGCGAATACCTGTCTGGAAACCTCCTTGTATCTTGACATCCTGACCGGCATAAATATCCCGTCAGGGCAAAGTCGTATGGCCGTTGCTATGGGCTGGGCAGAGTGGACACCGAATCTGCGTGCTTCATAGGAGGCGGATGACACCACACCTCTCTCTTTAGCGCCACCAACGATGACCGGTTTTCCCTTTAGTTCAGGTTTATCGAGGGTCTCGACTGCCGGGTAAAAGGCATCCATATCGAGATGAATTATGGATCTTTGCCTGGCTTTCAGAGGTTCAGAGTTCACCCCTAAGCGTTCGTTTGTTTGTTCAACCATGACCCGAACCTCTGAACCCTTGAACCCTGATCCCCAATCATTTTTTATGTTTCACTGGGGCGACAATCATCAATCAACAATCAACAATCATCAATCCAATCAGGGGCTTTCCGCCAACAATACGTTGATCTCCCGGGGGAGGCCTTCCCTTAATATGTGCAGCTTCAAGGTCTGTCCCACCCTCATCTTGCTTAAAAGCCGGACCAGTTGTTCCATATTAGAGATGTTTTTTTCATCAACAGCGGTTATGATATCCCCCCCCAAGCGGAGTCTGATCCCTCCAATAGCAACCTCCCTGCTCCCCCCCCTTAACCTGGCCTGATAGGCAGGGCTTCCTCTTACTACTTGAACAACCAGCACCCCCTCCTCAACGCTTAGGCTGAGCCCCTCTGAGAGGCTGGGGGTTATGGAGATGCCTGAAATACCGAGCCATGCCCTCGCGACCTTTCCAGAGGTTATCAACTGTGTTGCAACATGTTTTGCCAGGTTGATCGGTATGGCAAAGCCGATGCCCTGATATCCACCGGAGAGGCTAAAAATCGCCGTGTTTATCCCTATTACATCACCGTTAGAATTAAGTAGCGGACCGCCGGAATTCCCAGGGTTTATAGCTGCATCGGTCTGAATCAAATCGTCTATCTGATTCCCATCTTCTGTCCTGATGCTCCTGTTGAGGGCGCTGACAATACCGGTGGTAAGGGTATGCGATAGGCCAAAGGGGTTTCCAATGGCGATCGCCTTTTGGCCTGGCCGGACACTCTCAGAATCTCCTAATCGGGCTACTCTGTCCACATTTCCGGGGGGAATCTTGATGACGGCCAGATCGGACCTGGGATCTCTGCCAACAAGGGTCGCCTGGATCTTTTTTCCCTTAGCCATGGTAACTATGATCTTCTGGGCGTTGGCAACAACATGACTATTGGTCATGATATAGCCCCTGCTGTCTATGATAAAGCCCGATCCCTGTCCCTGCCTCGGAATAACCTCCATCCAGAAATTCATGCCGAGGGTTGTTGTTGCTATATTGACGACCGCCGGATGGACCCTTTCAAAGACATCGATGTTGATTTTCTCGTCTGCAGAGAAAATGAGCGGTCCGGATTCGGTATCGGTTTCAGAAGCGTTAAATTCGAGTGATTTGGCGGTTGGGCTTGAGCCGAAGAAACGAGAAGTATCGTCCTTCTTAGACCACAAAAAGAGTAATAGGAGGATGACGCCTATCAATATGAATTTTGTTTTATCTTTTGTCATAAATGAGATCCGTAGTCGTTCATAGGTTCCCCCACACTACGTGCGGTGATCTTCGACAGGGTTCAGATTTTCAATGAAACCTAATCCTTGAACCCCGAACCTTGAAATAGATTTTTGCCTAAATTCTAAGTATATGTCTTCAGATAGGCAATTTCAAATATTTCGGAAAAATATTTGGCTTAACAGGGAAGGTGGCTATGGGGAAAGACCGTTGGCTGGTAGCTATTAGTGCCACCTCCACAAAATTGCGAAACTTTTTGAAACTTAAAGGCAAACGTAATAGAGATGTCAAGAGCTGCCCTATCTGACCCGGTTTGGCCGCCTGAGATGATTTTGGTAAGCATGGTATGAAGAAATACTGGATGTTCAGGGAAAATTCAAGTTAGAAAGGAGTAGGGATGATAAAGCGAGCAACCAAAGCCTATAGCATCTTTAATAGGGATCTAATAGGGAACTCGTGACGAGAGCTTCCCATGTTAAATTGCACTCCGATTCCTGTATCATTAACTCTGGCAATACGAGCGGTAATCTTCACATGTTTTTGGGAGTCTGGAAACGGAAATGTCAGTACAACGTCCTGCCCAACAGAGAAGGGCCTTGAAGTCTGAATGTATACGCCGCTTCCACTTATATCCTTGATAAATTCCCTATAAGCGCGGCCTTGAGAAGCGAAGTCTACAACTGTTATGAAGGGTTTTCTTGTATGACGCCTCCTTTCCTTAGACAGCTTTAACTCAAGGTCCTCTAAAAGGGTTTCTTGTTGCTCCTCGGACAATTCCATGACCAAAGATATCAGGCGGTCGGTAACCGAAGATATTTCCCATATTTCGTTCAAGTCGTCCATTTCTTTTCAGACTGCTCCTCGCAATTTACCTGACAATAAATAATCGGAAATTCAACTCGTATCAGCGTTCGCAGCCCTTGTGAAAATGATAATAGATTTTTCGTAGGCGATCACAGGTTCAGAGTTACCTTTTTTAACCCTGAGCCTCTGACCCGTTGCGCATAGCTTTTTAATGTATAGCGTTTGTTTATCGTATAACGGCATTCCAACACTTTGTCAAGGCAAAATATAGGCTTCCTGCGATTCAGACACTGCGGCACTGTGCACGAAGATCAACTTCGAAACTCCCCGATGGTCGCGGCCTCCCGCTTTACGATAGTTTCCTTTGCCTGCACTACCGGCTCTTCTAAACAAACCCAAGCAACATCTGGCAGTTGGAACAGGGCCATGGCATCCTCGGGATTAGGTCTGTGTCTTCGATTTCTTCTCGTACTTCTTGAGAAGATATTCAATCCCTTCTTCCAAGAGATCATTAACGGTACGGTCAAGATCAATGGCGAGTTTCTTAATGTTTTTGAGGGTGTCTTCCTTAAGCCAAGAAAAAGCACCCGCAGGCACAGTTTTGGGCACACTCTATGATTTCAACGAAAAAAGGGTTAACCACCGCCATGGCTAACCCCTTAATCAGATTGAACATTTCTGGTGCCGAGACGCAGAATTGAACTGCGGACACGGGGATTTTCAGTCCC
>JAUWPC010000063.1 GCA_030611815.1 Desulfobacteraceae bacterium | reverse complement strand
GTAATCTACCCTGAAACCCACGGGCGCGGCATGAGCATGGCAACATACAACGGCTGTTCTTATGAGCGCAAACTGGCCTAAGGTGTCAAGTTCAGGGGTTCGCCTGACAATACCTCTGACTACATAATGACCGGTCATCTTATCACTCTTTGCATCCAGACAGAGCTGATAAAGCTCACCAAGGTTGATTTTTATATACTCAATACCGTTCAGTGTCAAACGGGAGCTCCCTTCAACGGACTCGTCAGCCTCCAAGGAGGATTTAACCTGAGGGGGCTCTGAAGCTGCGCTGTTTACCATGGTTGCAACGCCAAAAAGAGTAACAAAGATCACAATCCCACAAAAACTTAACAGTCTACTGACCTTAATAATGGCTGTGCCTCGGGTGATAATAAACATAATCGCATTTCCTCCAGCCAGTCACTGAAACTTCGGGTTTAGATAACGCCACTAATTGTTGACAATAATCAGTAAGAAGGCCGCGGCATTCAAAGAAATAGAAAATAACGATGGAAGTAAATACTTGCAGGTCGTGGTGCAAGGGACAATAAAATCTCCTTATACGGCCATCCCTCTTATTAAGTATTCAGTTATATTTTATGTGTCGCTTACCACCACTTGACAAGATCGGTAACCCTATTTCTAATCTTAACGAACTCGCGGTCGGTGATGTCACGAGGATGAGGGAGATCAACAATGACCTCCTCCTTTATGCCGGTGGGTTTCTGGGTACAGACCAGGATTCTTTCGGACAGATAAACCGCCTCTTCAAGGTTATGCGTAACAAAGATAATGGTTCGTTTGGTTTTTTGCCAGACCTTGATCAATTGATTTTCTATGTAGAATCGTGTGCTGCTATCCAACTGGCCAAAGGGCTCATCCATCAGCAAAAGGTCCGGCTCGGTTACAAAGGACCTGGCAATAACAACCCGTTGTTTCATGCCGGCCGAGATTTGACTGGGATAGAAGTCCTTAAATTCAGTTAGACCAGTGAGGTCAAGAATCGCGCTGACCCTTTCATTAATCTCTTTTTTCGGGACCTTTCTTATCTCCAGCCCGATCTTGACATCGTCCCATATGGTGCGCCAGGGGATACAGGACGGCTCCTGAAACACAAAAGAGACATTGTGTTTTTTGAAGTCGATTTTCTCACCCCCCATGGTTATCGAGCCCTCGGTAATGGGGAGCAGCCCGGTAACCACATTACAGAATGTGGTTTTGCCGCACCCGGTGGGACCCACCACACATAGAAACTCACCCTCATAGATGTCAAAATCCATCTGATGCAAGACAATTAGATCATCAAAGTGTTTACTGAGGTTACGGACCTCTATTTTGACCTTTCTTCCTGCCATAATGTTCCTCTTATCCGGTTATCCAACCACCTCACACTGCTCTGTGATCTCGGCCCGAATTCTCAAAAAGTCCGGGCCGGTAAGGTCCCTGGGTCGAGGCAAATTTATACTATGTTCTGCTTTTATCCTGGCCGGCAGCTTCGACAACACGATGATCCGCGTCGCCAAATAGACTGCCTCTTCAATGTTGTTGGTGATGTATGCAACTGTCTTTTTTTCTCTTTCCCATATCCTCATGATTTCGATTTGCATGAGATAGCGGGTCTGGGCGTCAAGATGACCAAAAGGCTCATCCATGAGCAAAAAATCAGGCTTCGTGGCATAGGCCCTGGCAATAGCCACCCGCTGCTTCATTCCTCCCGAGATCTGTTTGGGGAAGTATTCCTCAAATCCGTCTAACCCGACAAGTTTGATGACTTCCTTGATCCTTGCCTTTGTCTCAGCGGTCTGTGGGTTATTTCCCTTGATCTCGAGACCCATGGATATGTCATCCCAGATGGTGAGCCAGGGAATACAGGATGGCTCTTGAAACACAAAGGAGACATTGTGAATCTTTGGATTGACGTCCTCTCCGGCAATGGTGACATGCCCTGATGAGGGTTTGGAAAGCCCTCCCAAGAGTCTGGCCAAGGTTGTTTTTCCGCATCCGGTGGGACCGACAATGACTAAAAATTCATTTTCGTGCACCTTGAATTTAATGTCTTCCAAGACGCTCAGATTATCGAATTTCATGCTCATATCAACATCAATAAGTTCCCGTTCCATGCTTCCCCCTAAGAAATCACGATCGCCTCTTTCCACTTGAAAACCCTTCTTTCCACGAAAATGAATATCTCGTTTATGAAGAAACCAATAGCTCCAATCACGATCATGCCCACCATGATATCTTCGATCCTGATTAATTCGGCGTATTTCAATATCATAACTCCAAGACCCTCATTTTCTCCTCCTATCATCTCTGCTGCCATAATACAGTCCCAGCCAATCCCCATGCCAACCCTCATGCCGGTAAATATGTCCGGCAGGGTAGAAGGAATTACTATCTTCCTGATGATATATAAACGCTTGGCTCCAAAAGACCTGGGAACATCAATATGTGTGGGGTTGACAGACCTGACGCTCAGGAGGGTACCGATAAAAATGGGAAAGAATGCCCCTAACCAGATGATAAACGCATACCGGGAAAAGCCGACCAAGAGGACAATGACCAAAGGGATCCAGGCGACCGGGGGGATAAATCTTATGGGCTCAATAACAGACTTGGTGCTGTCGTAGACTCGTGGATAGAGCCCCATTAATATTCCGAGGGGGATGCCCAAAATACAGGCCGCCACGAAACCGGCGAATATGCGCAGCGTGCTTTTGAATATGTGCATGCCTAAGCTTATGCCCTCCACATCCCCATAAGTGCAAAGATCTAAGAATGATTTAAGAACTGTCCATGGGGTAGGCAAAAAAAGGCTTTCTGATATCCACGAAACGATTGTCCACAGAAGTATAAAGATACTCAGGGCAAGGGCATTATAGCCAAACGTTCCGAGCTTTCCACTGCCTGCATTCTTATCATTCGCCATCAAAGTCTCCTCTAAATCTCTGCTGCATTCATTTTATCACATAGGTGGTAGCGGAGATAATGTCATTTCACTTGTGTACGCCCTGTTGCTGGGTCGATATATTCTTTGAATGCACTATTTTTGTGTTCATAGAGGCCAAGGAACGAAATCATTCAATGGAAACCGCTGCTCTCCACCGGAAAATCCGTTTTTCAATAAAAATAATCAATTCATTTGTGGCATAGCCGACGAATCCAATAGATATCATGCCCACGACAACAAGATCCATCCTGGTTACCATGGCAGATTTCAATATAAGACGGCCGATGCCTACCATCTGGCCTCCAATCATTTCCGCGGCCACAATGCACATCCAGGATATTCCTAAGCTTATGCGCATCCCTCCGATGACACTGGGAAGTATTGAGGGGAAGATGATCTTCCTGATGATAAATAAACGGGATGCCCCTGCCACCCGTGCCACGTTAACGTAGACGGCATTTACCTGTCTCACACTCCAGAGGGTTGAGACAAATATGGGAAAGAAGGATGCCACCCAGATAACAAAAATGTACCGGGAAAACCCGACTAAAAGGACAATGGCCATCGGAATCCAGGCAATGGGAGAGATGAAACGGATAGGCTCAACAAGAATCCTTGTCCGATCGTAAATTTTCGGATAAAGTCCCAGGAGTAAACCGCCGGGAATTCCCACAAGACAGGCCGCGGCGAACCCGGCGGATACGCGTACGAGGCTATGCAGCATGTGTGACCACAGCCTATAACCTTCAACATCCCCTACGGTGACCATCTGTACAAAACCCAAAACGATATCGTACGGTGTTGCAAAGAAGGGCGATTTCTGCCAGTAGGCAATAAGGGTCCATAAAACCAGAACCATCGCGAGGGTGAAGAAATTAAGCCCCATGGTTTTCATCTTTTCCGCATAGTTATTAGTCATAGAACTCTCCCGAAATTGCTGTCTTTGACATAGATTGTTGTAATTGCGTGTTGCGTGTCTATTCTACGAAATGTGTAATACGCACATCCAAATTCAAGGGTATGACATTGTTGTCTGACTCCACTTTTCAGCAGGAAGCAAATCTCTTATAACCTGCTATGATTCTTGAGTAGGATACGTTCTATGGTGCCCACGCGCATCCCGCACCAAGCTCGGTTGATTCGTCGCCGGGTGGCATCTGGAGTAAGCCACCCGGCAAAGGGTTGGTTAAGAAACGATTCCCCTACTTCATATTACGAAGATAATCCAGTAGGAAATAGGGGTGGTATAGTTGTGCAATGAATTTGTCCATATTGGTAATGACGCCCCTTTTTATCTTCCCGCCCTTTAAAAGCCCTTCAGCCTGAAACTTGGCACTCTCTATATTCAGATATGGAGGGTAGGGGTGCGGGGTAAGCGCCCATGCCTTCACGACCACTTCTTTTGGTGCGTTTGTATACTTTACGACCATCTCAAGTGTTTCGTCGTGATTCTTTTTGCTTGCCATTTCATACTGAAATGCCTTCATATATGCTCTCATTACCTTTTTTACGGTCTCAGGCTCTTTCCTGATGAGTTCACCCCTGGTCACGAGCACACAGCACTGATGTCCCGGAAGGATATCATGTGATGTCAGGAGGATATGACCATAACCCAAGGCCGCTGCCTTGGTGTTATGAGGCGACCAGGCGATGAAGCCATCTATCTCTCCTTTCTTGAGGTAGATGGGCATGTCCGGCACTGACATATGTTTGTGGATTATTTTGATGTTATGCTTTCTTGCAACTATATCTACCATAGCATCCTGGATAGAACCAATTCCCGGGGTCCCTATCTTGGCGCCGTCAAGATCTTTGACAGTCTTGATAGATTCCTTGACAATGATACTGGAGCCCTCGGTGTTGCTGCCGGCTATTACAACCACGTCAACACCCCGCCCCCGGGTGATCATGGTAGGAATAACTCCACACGTAGCGAAATCCACTTCTCCAGCGGCGAGATGCTGCATGACATAAGCCCCGGCGAGATACTCTCCCCACTCCACCTCAAGGCCTTCTGCCTTAAACAACTTTTTCTCCTTTATGATCATGGAAGCGAAATTGTGGATCTGGTCCGCCACCAGATAACCAAAGTGGATCTTTTTCATCTCAGCGCTACCAACTGTAGGCTGAAACCCCATCACAAAGACAAAACTCAAGACAACCGTAAACAACAACCATCTCTTTTTCATTTTACCCCTCCTTGCATTTATAAAGTTACCAAAGTGAAAACTCCTCCTTACTTGTCTTAGCTTCCCTCATCACCTCCTTATTCCGCTATAGGGTTTATTTTCCGTACTTGGCAAGGTATTGCCCGAACAATTCTTCGTCAGTAGGTTTCCTTTCAGGGATGGGTCTGGCAAGCCTGCAAATATTGATGAAGTGTTTGTAGTTTAGGTTTTCGGTGGTACTGTTACCACCCCAGGTTCCACAACCCATTGTCAGGGTAAAAGGAAGACCATTGTTGAAAAACCCGCCATTACCAAAGGCCTGGACCTGGTTCACCATGATGCGACTCACCTTGACCGAGAGGGCAAGTTTTGTTATGTTCTCCTCTGTAGTGGAATGAATTCCGCAGGAATGGCCTCTTCCCTGATAAGAGGTAATGCGGTTTACTATATCAACCGCCTCATCAAAATCAGAGTACTTGAAAATTGCCAGAACAATCGTCAACTTTTCCCCGGAAAATGGATAGTCCGGGCCGATTCCTTCTTCTTCTACAAGAAAGCATTTAGCCTTTAATGCCTGTTCCGGTGTAATACCTGCCAAAGTGGCAATGGATTCAGGGCTTTTGCATACGACCTTACCGTTTATAGCCCCATTTATCCATATGGTTTCCCCTAACTTTTTCTTTTCTTCCATAGAAACCAGGTAGCTTCCTTTTGCCTTGAATTTCTCTATGACCTCATCATAAATCGACTCCTGCACAACAATCGAACTTTCCGAAGAACAACTTGTGGCATAATCAAATGTTTTGCCCGCGAAGATTTTGTCAACTGCGTCACCGACATTGGCCGATGGATCGATAATGACCACAGAATTACCCTGGCCGACTCCGAGGGCCGGTTTGCCGCTGCTGTAGGCGGCCTTTACCATGACCGAACCACCTGTTGCTATAACCGTATCAGCCTGGCGCATAATTTCCTGTGAAAGATCTTTGCTGGGCTGTTCAACGGTCTGTACGAGATCAAGGGGAGCCTTTAGTTTATCGATTTCCTCGCGTACAAGTCTTACCACTTCCATTCCTGTTTTCTTGGCACCGGGGTGACTTGCCAGAATGACGGCGTTTCCCCCTTTTAACACGACCATCATATTGTTGATAGCGGTCGCAACCGGATTTGTGACAGGAGTAATTGCCCCGATGACACCCATAGGCTTTGCAATCTCTGTCACGCCGGTCTTTACATCAATGTTGATTATGCCCCGGGACAGGGCACCTTTAAGATCCCTTAAAGTTCCTCTTGTTTTGTTGTGTATTTTCTTTATCCTGTCCTCTAAGAGGCCCATGCCGGTTTCTTCTATGGAAAATTTGGCGAGATACTCGGCATTGCTATATCCGGCCCAGGCGACCGCAGTGATCACCTCGTCAACCTGCTCTTGGCTGTACTCCTCAAAGATGGCCTGGGCCTTTCTCCCTTTTTCTATCAGCTCTGTACCCATTCTTTCAATTTCAGACATCTGTAATCCTCCTTACCCGTTAAACCAATCATTAAGATTCATATCAGAAGAACTTAACAAAAATTCTCCTTTCTCTATTATATGTTTAAGATATTCCGCCATTTTATTCTCAGCGTGAGTTTTGTCTTCGAGACAAGGCAACTTGTCGGTCTTGAGGCATTCTTTTAGGTCGTTTAAGATGCCAACTGTGAGAACTGGAATAGCAAGAGCCGCTGAATTCGTTAAGGTGGTGCAAGGGTCGGATTTAAGCCCGTTTATGGCATCCGGGTCCATTTCAAACATGTCGGCGGCTAAAGACAGCGACCTGTTTTCCATTGTACTGCGTGTTCCACATCCGATCACAATGCCCGGGGATTTGTTCAGCAATATCTTGCTTCCGACTTTAATGGTTTTCAGGTGGCTATCCCTTGAAGATACCTTAGTTTTGGAGCACAATTTCTCAAAGAAGCAATTGTATACATACATCCTGGCGAAATCCGCCTGATCCAAGGTGAAGGTAGTCTTGTAAATATCTCCTTCCACGGAAAGGCATTCAACCTGGATCTCTTCTTTTCGGATAACATCCCTGATGAGTTCTGCCCCGCTGTAATTGTCCTTCTTGTTATTGCTCATTTTACTGGAAAAGAAGAGTCCTTCGACCAGCCCTAACCGCTCATTGGGAGCCGGACCCGGATATCCCAAAACTCCGTTCAGCCATAGTTCTTTGGCACGCGTGAATACTCCCCTTTCCGCCACAGGGACGCCTATCATGGCCGCTGTGCCCGATGTTTCCGCACAGAAGGCGGTTGTCAGCACATCGATATCAGCCAGGTTGAGCTCAACTCCCCTTTGGATCTCCTGCACGAACTCGGTATCGGTCAAAACAACCGCGGTGCCGTTTTTGATTTTTTCATTGATGTTGGTGATTGATTTATCCTGACCTACCATGAATCACACCTCGGAGTCCGGAATCGGTTCAATTGCCTCAACCATGTGAACTACCCTCTGGGGAAGGTGATGTCTTTCAATATTGTCAATGAGCTGTATCATGCAGCCGGGGCAGGTGTTAATTACAACATCTGTATTTGTTTTCGCTATAGAGTCGATCTTTTTTTTGGCAATCTTTTTGGACAACTCATAATACTCAACATTGAACGAACCACCCATGCCACAGCACCCATTATTATCCATTTCCACAAAGTTGTTGCCAAATACCTGCTTCAGAATTTTGCGAGGTTGATCAATTACTCCCTGATAACGCGCCAAATGGCAGGGATCGTGATAAGTAACACGGGTATTTTCAGGCAATATTGAACGATATCTAAGGGGTTTAAAATCGGCTAATTCCACTAACAGCTCAGATATGTCTCTGACCTTTGCCCCGAACGTTTCGAATTCCTTCCTCTCTTCTTCATTTTTAGGCAAATAGCTTGTCCAACCGTCCTTTAATGCTGAGCCACAGGTCGCACATCCGGTAATAATAAGATCCGCATCCACTTGTGAAAAGACATCGAGATTATGACGTGCCATTTCTCTGGCCGTATCTAAATCGCCACTCGCAAATACAGAGATTCCACAGCAGCCCTGTTCTTTTGGGAAGACAACCTCTACCCCCAATTTGTTCAGGACCATGATAAGGGCTTTTCCCACCTCTGGAAAGATGAATTCCGTAGCACATCCTGAAAAATAGGCCACGCGCAGGTTCCGATTTTTGACATCAGCTACCGGTCGATGTAGCTCCGGCATATCCTCACTCAGAGACCTCTTTGCTATGGAAGGGAGCTGTCTTCCACCGTCCAAACCAGCAAGGACCATGGGGAGATGACGGATCTTCCCCTCTGTTTGAAGGGGAATATGATGTATCGTATTTTCTGGTTCTTTGGTGGCAGGGAGGAGCCACTGGAATTTCGATGCCACCTTGAGGGCCTTTCTCATTAATTTCCTGTTATTCAATACCTTGCGAAAGGGGAGTGATTTGTAAACAGGGAGCCCGTCCCCCTTGACCAGTTCGGCCCTTGCTGCAATGTTCAAAAGATCCGTTCTTATCCCTTCAGGGCATACCATCGTACACCTGCGACACAAAAGGCATTTGCTGAAACGATCCTTAAGGCCTGTCTTGAGATCCTCGTGATTATCAATGATCTCGCTCAGCAGGCGGTTTCGACCTCTGGCCACATACTTTTCATCCTGCTCCTCTGCATATACGGGACAGACGGTAAGACATAGCCCGCAGCGAACACATTTTTCAGCCTGCTCACGAACCAGATCTATTTCTTTCAATGCTGCCATGACTGTCCCAAGAATGCTCTATGCATCGTGAATTCATACATCTGAAAAGCCAATTCCACTAAACAAACATATCAGTCCTGCCACAACTTCATTCTAAAGTCAGAATCATTCAGGAGAAATTCTCCTTTCTCCATGATCTCTTTCAGGTATTCCGCCATAAGCTGCGAGCGAAAACGGTTGGATTGCCGGAATATCACCGGGATATCCATATCAAAGGCATGGACCTGTCCGATGCACCCCTTAGGCGTGTCCCCCTTGCCCATAAAGGCCCCGCCAAGACAGTTTGAGGTGCAGGCGCCACAGCCAAAACAGAGGGTTTCGTCAATCTCCTTATCTTTCCAGGAAATAGCACCCGTGGGGCAGTAGTACTCAGCCGGGCACTGAAATGAACAGTAAATACAACGGTCCGGATCAAATTCAACTTCCAGTTTTGCGCCGGACCAGATATCCGCATAGGTCCGGTCCACAATGGGAATCCGGTCTCCGATATCGGCAATGTGCAAGGGAATATTCTCATCCAAGCAATTTGCAAGATCATCGAGGATTTCCTGGTTAAGGACAGGGAAGGGCACTCCGATCCCGTTGATTACTTCCACCCCGTAACTTGTCTTGAATCCGCCCATGAATTCTGGATCCATCCCGAACATATCTGCAGCAACCGAAAGCGATCTCATCTTGGGAACGCTTCGACTCCCATAACCAATTACAACTCCCGGGGCTTTGTTTACCAATATCTTCATTCCAGACCTGAAGATCCTTGAATTGGGATCATTCTCCAGGGGATTCATCTCTCCGCTTCCGCTCATGCCCAGTCCTTTCAACACGGGCAACGGGCGGCAGGCAAAAATAGATAGAGGGTTCTCTCGATAAGATCTCTGGTTTTTGATATTGGCAAAGGCATAATAATTTTGAAAATCGTTTCGAAAACTGTAAATTCTTGCGAACTTTAGTTGATCTAATGTAAATGATGTATGAAAGGCCTTTCCTTCTTCCGTCAGGCATTCCACGTCAATCTCTCTTTTTTCCACGATATCCCTTAGAAGATGGCCTCCGCCATAACGGCCTTCATGATCAATGCTCTCCGCAGTGCCATATATTACGGTATCAACCATGCCTGAACCTTCAACCGGGTTAGATCCAGGCCAACACTGAATCCCGTTCAACCATATCTTTTCAGCCCGTTTGAACGCGCCCTTTTGTGCCACAGGCACTACCAACATGGCCGAGGTGCCCGACATAATAGCCCTTGTGCCAGTTGTTACCACATCAACATCAGAAACTTTGAATTTATAACCGCTCCTGACCGCCTTCTTAAATTCCATGGCCGTCATGACAACGGCATCACCCTTTTTCAGTTTTTCATTTATTTCGGAAATGGTCTTTTGTTGTGCTGCCATTTTATTCTACCAGTTAGTTCAAGAACTCAATATTACCCCATGCGCCCATCTGGTCCTCAATCAGGATCAGGACTCCGAGAACTCCGATTTCCTGTGCCCTGTCAAGCCCCTTTTTAATATCGGAGGGGCTTCTTATGAGGTTTGCTATGCCTGTAGCTGCAGCATCAGCCATCGATGCGGTAGGCCCTATCACCATAACGGCATCTGCCTTTCCATAGCTCAGTGAATGTCCCAATTTTCCGGATGAGGTACAGACTCCAACAGGTTCTGGGGATGGCTGGATGACGATTTTCATGCCTGTAAAGTCCGAACTTTCGGCTAAGAGCAACATTTCCCTCCTAACCTTAGAACTAATGAATACATCTCCCCCATTTTCCACAACAACATCCCGGCTGTATGGCAAAAGGCCTAAGCCAACATATTCGGCAATAGCGCCGGCCACAGCGGCCATGGGGCCTACGTTGGCCCTTGAACCTGCCTCGATCATGCTGTTTACTATTTTTGGAGCAAAGGGATCCCGTTTAAGGGGGCAGAATGCCCTGACAAAGGATGGATGCTTGTCAATATAACCCTCAAGCTGTCGGCGGTACTTGCGCACCAGATTCTTAGCCTCTTCCTCAAGGTCCTTGAATCCGGACACTAACAGATCGGTCTGATTTACCAGGACTTTGCGAGTGATTAAATCACATGTTTTTACCACCCTCCGGTACACATCGGAGGTAACCCGGGAAGGCAGGACCAGGGAATCGCTTTTATTATCCAATGATTTCAACATCTCCCATCTCACGGAGTCCCTTTTCACCCAAAGTGAAAGCAATATCTTTGAAAGATCCAAAATAGATCGTTTTCATGCTGCATCTTGTCGCACACGCCGGCCACATGCCTTCCCGCGTCCTGTCAATGCAGGAATCACACGATATGAATTCCTTTTCCCGGTTTTTACCTTTGGGGCAAGTGGTCCAGAAATTATATGGGCTATAGTAGTCGCACGGCGATTCACAATGCCTGCATGCTAATGGAAGATATATTATACGGCTCTCTGCATTTTTCTCTTTGCCTCGAATCTCAATGGGTCTGAATGAACCCGGCATGCCATTGACATCGCCATGTTCTATCGCACATGCCAATTGGCATGCCCCACACGAAATACAGCGATCAACATCAACCAT
Source organism: Desulfobacteraceae bacterium (assembly GCA_030611815.1). Lineage (GTDB taxonomy): Bacteria > Desulfobacterota > DSM-4660 > Desulfatiglandales > Desulfatiglandaceae > Desulfacyla. The sequence goes on along the minus strand of JAUWPC010000063.1, from coordinate 829 downwards.
CATCACCAATTCGTCAGGATCATATTTCCCTGAATCAATCGGTTTTCTTTGTTCAAAATTATTGCTTACAAATAGTAGTCTCATAGATTCCTCAAGAATCTTAGAAGGTCTATCAGTTTTTCCAGCCTACTCTGGCCTTCCTTGTAAATCGTAACCATGGCAAAAGATTTTTTCCCTGAATAGATATCAGGTTTTTCAAAAAGAGAGAGAGGACTCTCGCAACCTAAATGAGGCTGATATGGATCGACTCCTGCCGGGCAGGAGATCACCCTGGGGTCGAGGTCTTCGTCTATCCATGCCGGAGCCGTAATAGCACCCCGGTCGTTTTCGATGATAATCATTTTACGGTTCTCAATCCCAAGGACTTTTGCTGTTCGAGGATTTATCCGGACCATCATGTTGGCCGTCCACGTATCACGGTCGGAGACGAAATATCCAAAGTCCTCAACAAAGTCCACCAAAACCGCGGTGGTCAGTATCAAAGGATATTTGATATCAAATTCGGAAAGGTATGATTCAGGAACAGCTTTTTGATGTTGGGAGCTCATTTCGTTATCAGAAAAACTGATCTTCCCTGACATGGTAGGGAAACGTCTATCGCTTAATGGATAATTCTTATGTCTCTCGAACAATATGTTCTTGCCCCTGACATTGCCTTTTCTGCCTATAAGAAAACGGCTTTCCTCAAATTCCAGGTCAACCTCTTCTGTGCACGGCCATAGTAATCCGCCGGGCGGGTTTTTTTCAGGATCCAGTTTGTCCACGGAGGCCGCATTGGTTAAAGGGTTTTCATTTAAAAAAAAGTCCATTGCCTTGCGCTCATCAATAA
>JAUWPC010000395.1 GCA_030611815.1 Desulfobacteraceae bacterium | reverse complement strand
GAAGGGAAGATCTCCCTTAGAGCAGTTCACCGGGGCCTGCTGAAGGTGGACATGGAGGCCCTTATGGCGATCAACCTTGTTCCAGATATCTGCTGCTCTTCCAGACACAACAATAGTGTAGTGGAAAAGGGGGATATCATAGCCGCGGCAAGGGCCATCCCTTTGGTTATTGATGAAAAGACCCTTGTTGCAGGCGTGGAGGTCGCTGAAAAAGCAGGTGGGATTTTTTCGGTCAAACCCCTGTCACAGCCCAAAACCGGACTAATTATCACCGGAAATGAGGTCTATAACGGGCTCATTGATGACAAATTCGCACCTATCATCAGAAAAAAACTCCAGTCATTCGGTTGTGAAATCATAGGAACTTCATTTGCACCCGATGATAAGATAAAGATCATAAAAGAAATCAAAAGCCTGCTTCAAAAGGGAGCGGAACTGATTATGGTGGCTGGGGGCATGAGTGTTGACCCGGACGACATAACCCGCGTGGCCATAGCAGAAGCCGGGGCCGAAGATGTGGTTTATGGCACACCTGTTCTCCCCGGCGCCATGTTCTTATATGGACGTTTCGGGGATATCCCTGTCCTGGGACTGCCTGCCTGCGTCCTTTTTTACAGGGCCACCATCCTTGACCTGGTGTTGCCTAAGGTATTGGCAGGAGAAAAGATCACGAGAAAAGATCTTGCAGCAATGGCACACGGTGGTCTCTGCCTCAATTGTGATGAGTGTCGCTTTCCCGTATGTCCTTTTGGGAAGTAGAGAGCAAATCCGGGAAGGTTTCTTTACGATTTAAGAGATTTTCAATGCATGTTCAGGGCACTGGTAACCACAAGCCCCGCATGTAAAACACGCTTCGGGACGGGCTGGAAAAACCCTTTTTTCTCTTTTGTCAAGATCGAACACACCCTTTGGGCATACCCCCATGCAGGTCCGGCAGCCGGTGCAAAGGACCGTGTCGTGGTTAAGGATACCCTTGGTTTTACTACGAGAAGAATAGAACTTCCCGATGGAATGTATGCCGAGTTTTTCAAGCAATCCTGTCGCTTCCGAGGCACTCCCTTCCGCGATCCCTCGAAGGTCAAAGCCTAACCAGAAGCAAATGATAACGCTTGCAAGCATCCAGCCCCAGTGGTTATGCCAGTCTCCGTGTCCTGACAGAATGGTCCCTGTGCCCGTGCCCACAATGATTAGAACGCTTAATCCCAAACCCTTAAGCCAACCGCTATTGCCTGGAATCCACGGGTACCCGGCGTAGAGAACTATACCTGCTCCCCAGAAAAGCAGACTGAACACGAAGAGCGAACCGGGGTTGATCATCAGGCAAAAGGCCGCAATGAAAGCCCAAATAAGAGCGTTCATTGATAGAAGCATTTCCAGGCGAAAAGATAGCGGGTATTTGGCCAAACACATGTCTGAGGTTTTTTCCCCATTCATTTTCAAAAACTTTGGGATGTCCTTAGCATATGCAGGGCCGAATACGGAATTGAAACCCGTTTCCTGTTTGAGCTGACGTATATCTATTCCAGGTGCAGAAAACTGCGGTAATACCAGGCGCCGATGGGACACCTTGTTTGCTATTCTGGTGATTTTCACAGCGCCGCTCACGCTCTGAGTGGTTAGCTCGCCTCCGCATGCAGCGCACCAAACGTTTATGCCGTTAGAGGGTGCTACCAACAGCCATGCGTCTATGCCGGAAAGTGCCTTTTCAACTCGGCGAACGGTTAAATGGAAGTTGCACGTTATGAAAACCGGAGCGTTTTTGTCCGGCGCCCCGATTTGTCGAAGCCCCGGTTCTACGGGTGAAGGAAACCACCTGCCGATATAATCCCAAAATGTTTTTGCAATAGACCAATCTCGTTTACTGGAAAACGCGCTGATCGTAGAAGGTTCCGCTGTGCCTGCGCTACTTTTTTTTCGTGCCCACACAACTGAAAAACTATCCAGAAGAGTCCGCTGTTCACCTTGTACCTCAAATCCCGATAATGAAATTTCCTCGGCCATGTCTGAAACTGCTCTGGTCCCAGTCTGCGCGATCAAGTAAGTCGCAGCGGCCAGAGGCAATCGAATTAGAAAGTGGATAAGCCTTTTGAAAAACCCCTGGGGCTTGACTTCTCCAGCAAGAACCAATGTGCCTGAATCCTTTAGTACACGGTTGATTTCCGTGTAGGCCCATTGTCGCTCATCGGGGTAAAGCTCGGAAAATACCAGAGTCGAGGTTACCAGATCAAAACGCCTGTCTTCGAATAATCGATCCAAGTCAGTGATTCCGGCATGGTTGAATTCTGCCTTGTCACATAGTTCCACATCTTCAAACCTTTTTTGAGCGATGCACAGCATTCCCTCAGAGATATCAATGCCAGTAACGTACGCGCCCTTTCGGGCCGCATGCTCCATCAATTCACCGGTACCACATCCAATATCAAGAACTTTCATCCCCGCTCTAACAAATTTATTGACAATTTCCTTTTTTACTCTTTTGGCATGACCCAGCGTGAGGATATTGATCCCCCAATCGTACCGAGAGGGTCGAGACTCCAAAATCTTCATGAAGATGTAAGAAAACATCGAATCCTAATCATCTCGATGAATGATTTGTGCCTATAAAAGCCGGTATGGATAAGCCCGCTTAGTCCACTCGCTGGCGGCATATTTATCCCGCAGTTTTTCATAGGCTTCCTTGAGTGGCTTAGGGTCATCAGTGTTTTTGTAAAGACTT
>JAUWPC010000033.1 GCA_030611815.1 Desulfobacteraceae bacterium | reverse complement strand
ATAATCTCCCACCAATAAAAAGGCACCCCAGTACCCTGGGTGGGGATAGCGGTTTTTGACGTGCAGGATGGCTCGTCTCAGACTGTTCGCCTTATTTTGCGCCTTGTACTCCCTGTAGAACTGTTTCACTAACATGGCCGTGGAGATATCGCTGACCCTCCAGAGGGAGGATATGATGGCGTGGGTTCCCGCATATAAGAAAGCCCGGTTTAAACCGATCACCTCATCTCCATTAGTGATTTTTCCAAGTCCGGTCTGGCAGGCGCTCAACATAACGAGATCCGCGTTTATTTGAAGACCAAAGGTCTCTGAGGCCTTCAAATCCCCATCGTTATGGGCATCTTTTGCTAATTTTATAGCGGAAAAGAGGGGATTGACGGCGTCGAACTCCCCGTGGGAGGCGAGATGGATGATCCCGAAATCTCCGATATGCCGAATGACCCAGCTTTCAGTAGCCTTATCCCGTGTGAGCAGGGTGGTATCAGGAAAATTCCAGTGGATAGTTGACACTTCCCGCTCTGCAAAAGGGAGGTCTAAGGCCGGGTTATTCAGGTCGGGGTTCCCGATGGCAAGCACACGTATATTCTTATCGGTTTTTCGCCTCTCAATGGTGTAGCGAAGGAGGCTGGCGCTGGGAAGGTAAAAGAGTGGGATGCGGTCTACAACGTAGTTGTTGCCATCATAGAGGGTGGCAAATGAGAGATGATGCAGGATGCCATGGGGCACAATGCCAAGGACCCGTGCAGATCCTAATTTGGGCATAATCGGGGCGAGGAGCCATGAGTATAGTTCCCGGGATTGGTCCTCAAGGGGTTCTAAGTTCTGGAGCATCCTGCGGTAGTTCAGGACTGCTCTGCCGAGGGTCTCCCTCCCCAAAGGGGTGCGAAATAGATCCACCGAATGGGCGGTTATGTGCCAGCAGAGGATTTCATCGGGAAGAGTGTAAAAGACCAGAACCGCCACCTCCGGTTCCAATAGGGCCTGGACCTGAGTGAGGTTAAGGGGGTTTACAGATACCAGCGTGGCCAATTCAGGGTTCTTTGCCTGGATCTCTGACATGAGGTCCTGGTATTGATCTTCAAGACGCTTAAGGTCACGCTGGTAGGCCTGCCTTTCGTCTTTAGTGCCGGCCTGGGCCAAAAGGGCCTGGTCTTCATCGATCCTTGACTGGATGGTTTTCTGCCTGTCGTAGAGATCCTGATCCACCTTCCCCTTGAGGGTGAGACGCTGACTGCCTAAGAGGTCTATAAAGTTGCGGGCCCTGGAACGCTCTGCAATATCAAAGGCCTCACGAGTTTTGCCCATATCTACTAAGAGAGAGACCAATGTCTCATAAACTCCCAATTTATTGGTGATGAATTTGTCCTTGAGCTGGTCTATCTTGATCTCCGCCCTCATCCCTTCAATAACTGAAAGGGCTTCGAACAGGAGACCCCTGGCCTCATCTTTTTTACCTTCTTTGAGCCGCAGTCTGGCAATTCCGTAAAGGGCGGGCCATTCGGTTTCACGGAGTGCCATGGATCGTGAGAGTTTAAGGGCCTTTTGGAATGCCTTATTTGCCTCAGCATCGTGTCCGGCTGAGGCAAGGGCATCCCCGTATCCCAACAGGATCTTGGCCTCATTGATCTTGTTGCCGATCTTTGAGGCTGTGGATAGGGCCTCTTCAAAGAGGGTCGCGGCCTTTTCAGGTTTCCCCATTTCAAGGTATGTCAAAGCAATATTTTTCAGATCATATGCAATGGCCCATTTAGAGTTGATCTCCCTGTCGATGGCAAGCGCCTCCTCCAGCGCCTTCAGCCCCTTTTTGAACTCTCCCATCTCTCTATAGACCAGGCCGATGTTGTTCAAGCTTGTGGCTACTTCATCCCGGCGTATCCTCAATGTTCGCGCTAAGGAAAGCGCATCCTCAAGCTCGCGGAGGGCCCGTTCATGATCCCCCAGTGTCCACCATATGAGCCCCGATGTATTGAGGGCCATGACCTTTTCCAAAGGCCACGCATTTTGATCGGCCAGATCAAGAACCTTTCTTTGAAGAGCAAAGGCATCCTGGTACCTGGCCTGATACCAGGCGTTATTGGCTTGCTCCATGAGGATATTCGACCTCAATCGCAGGTGATCCCGTTTGGCCCCTGTGAGGTCCAGGGCCGCCCTGTACTGCTCATCAGCTTCCCTGAAATTCCCTAAGAGACGGCAGCACCGGCCAATATCCAGGAGGGCCTGGGCCATCCTCTTCTTTTGGTCTAAGCGTTCATATATGGAATAGGCCTTTGTGTAGAACTTCTTGGCTTTGGCATAGCTGCTCAGACGGAGATCGTATATCCGGCCGATGCGCATATACTGCTTAGCCACAAGCTCCTGTTTATTCATTCCCCTGCTGAGAGAGGCGGCAGACTCAAACTGCTCGAGGGCCCGGTCATAGTGGGTGGCGTTTTCAAGTACAATGGCCAGATCATTCAGTGCGGCTATCTGTCTGGGGCCTAATTCCAGATCGGCCATAATCGCGGCGCTCTTTTCTAAGGTTGGAATGGCCTGGTCATACTTTTCCGCCCTTGCCTGCACAAGACCTAATCTCAGAAGGGCTTCTGCATATTCCTTTGAATCCGGTTTTGCCAATGCCAAGATATCAACCAGTTTTTGAGCATGAAAGATTGCCTTCTGGTATCTGCCAGAGGCATAGGCGCTTTCGCGTGCATACTTATGTAGTTGTGGAAGAAAATGATAGAAGATATTGATTTCATGGGCAATATTGAGGGCATTCTCAAAAAACGAGAGGGCCTTGAGCGGGCATTTTGACTTAAATGCCTGCACACCTTTTTTTACATAACCTTTAAAATGCTTTTGGGAAAACAGCCTGGCCTCTTCAGGGGTCATACCCCAGTACCCGACCTGTATCCATCCCTCGTCTTTCTTGGTGCCAGTTTTGACCTTGGGCTTGGCGCCAGTCTCGACCCCAGTCTTAATCTTAGCGCTGGCCACGTTTAGGGCCTTGTTAGCCGAATTAGTCTCATAGGCCTTAAAGAACGGCGCTATAAGAAGGGAATCGCCCTTTGATTGCCCCGGAAGCAACAGGGTTGGAACCCCGAATAGGGAAAAGAGGTGTCCCATGGGGTAGACGTCCTTTACCGAGGCCCCGGGGAGCACGGCGAGGGAGACCCCTGAGAGATGGTCTGAAAGGAGGTTAAGGGAAAAGGCCCGTCCGTTGTCCAACTCCATGGTTAGAGAGCGTGCAGGAATCTGTCCAGGCCGGGTGGGAACGGACCCGGCCTCATGTATTGGCCGGTTAAACAGGATCACATCTCTGCCAATGAGGGCATCGATGATTTCCCGGTTCGAGGCTGTTATCGGCAAGGCTTTTACATCGAAATACTCAGGGAGTGCCTGTTGGGGGGGAAGGGTGAGAACACGGCGTTTGAACGGCTTCCGGTTTCTTATGGATCGGACCAGATGAGTTCCGCTCAGGGCATAAGATATATCAGCAGGAAACCCGGAGGGATCCTCAGAGGCAATAATATGGGGACCGTTTACCGGGAGATCAAAGGGCGGTTGGTTTTTAAAGGTCTGGACGGTTATTTCTTCGGGGGTTATCACAAATGCCAGGTGCTCCGGTCCCTTGTGTTTATCGGGAATGATCCGGATACAGGCGCTCCTTTCAGGGAGTTCTTCCATCAGGTCAATGGCTTCCACAGGATCAGGACCGAATATGCTGATGACGCCAGAGTTTTCCTCCTTAGAGGCAATGGCCTTGGCCTTTTTGAATAGGCTCCAGTATTGTTTCATCAACTTTTCATACTGCTGCTGCAGCGGGATTGTGTCAGGTCCCATCCCTTTCTTAACGGCTGAATCGGCCACATCCTCAGCATGAAGCGCCAATCCCAATAGGATCATGATCCAGTCCTGCAATCTTTTTGACCCGGACAGGCGGGCAGGGGAGGGGAGTTGTTCACGGTCTCTGCCTATACCCATGTCTAACAGTTCTTTCTCCCGGTTCAGGCGCTTTGAAAGGTAAGATTTGTCCGCCTTTTTAGCGCGCTTCAGTTCGGCGCCTAACTGTTTTATTTTTATCAATCTCGGGTAGATTCGCATTAGCAGAGAACGTTCAGCAGGAGGAATCTCGCCGATGATCAGGGGCCTCAAGCGGTGTACGCGCTCTATCTCCGAGAGCCGTTCCAAAAGGTTAAATGCCTCTTCTGCTTCTCCCTCATTTATCAAGGCATAAACGGATGGAGCGAATCGGGTAGTGATTTCCCCGGGGCCGCATTCGGCCTTAAGAATGGAAACGGTCTCCAATATTGCCAAGGCCTCTTTCAATCGCCCCAAACCGACCAGGGCCCGCCATTCGTACTGGGGGAGCAATCCCTTTTGAGCGGTTTTGAGCGCGTTTTCAAGGTGCTCCCGGGCCTTTAGGGCTTCTCCCCATTGGCTGGCGATTTCAGCCATGTTCAGGTGAATGGCTGCGAGGAGTTCAAGAGCCCCCCTGTTGCTCCCTGTAGAATCGTTATCAAGCCCTTCAATGGCCAGCAAAAAATGCATGTAGGCCTGCTCCTGTTTCTTCATCCCCCTGACGGCTATTTCCGGGGACGTCCTCTCTTTGGGGGCCATTTCTAAGATGAAGACGCCCATGGCATTATGATAGGAGGGGAGGATCAGGGCTTCAATAACCTCTGAAGACTGATCAAGGAGCCGGGTTGTCTTTCGATCCAGGTCCATAAACTGTGAATAGAATCTCTCTTTCTCGTGGTTTTCCGGGGAGATGCCCGCTAATATCCGAGCCATATTCATAACGTTCAGGGCAGCGCTCACAGGGTTTTTCAGCCTGAGGGAGATTTCCGCGGACCGCATAAAGTGGTTGAAGGCCTCTGTCGGTTTCCTGCCGGCATAGGACAAATGGCCTGCCCGGTGATAGAGGAGCGATACCCCGTAGAGGTCCTCATCCGGTATGGATCTGCCAACAGGATAGTTGTTCAACTGCTTCAGAATGGCGTCCCGGGCAGGGATCAATTCGCCCAATTCCGTTTTTATCCGGGCCATAAAGGCCTGTGCCAGCCGCACTTCCTGGTCCGGGGAAAACCCGTACATGGCCTGTGAGGAGCTGATCTTGTCCAGGGAGAGGTCTAAACTGACACTGATGAGCCCCTCCCTGCCCTTACCGCGATCTGCCTCCTTTTTTTCCTGGCCCACCGCACCATACCTGTGGACCAGCTCGATCAGACGTTCGAATCCTTCATATGAGGTTTCGAGCAGACGTTTCCGATCTTCTCCTGACAGGGTCCCTGCCTCCATATAAGCGTTATACGCAATGGAGCGCTGGTTGGCGCTCAGGTTCTTGACAAGGCCCAGACCCTCATTGAGTGCATATGCGCGTTCAAAGGCCTGTCTGGCCTGGCCCCATTCCCGGGCAGCCTGAAATGCCAGGCCTAACCGGTCTAACATCTCTGCCTTAAGATGGATGAGACTCTCGGGGAACTGGAGGGCCTCGTTGGCCTTTTTTATCATATAGGACAAGGTCTCAGCGGTCTGGTCCGGTTTATCTTGGATCAGGGGAGTTAAATCGAGGATAAGGGTTCTCTGATCAGAGAGGATCGATGCCATCTCCACTTTGTACCTTATCCATCCTGGATCGGGCGGGGGCGCCACCGGTCTGCCAGTCACTTCAAAGAGTCTACGGTTCAATTCGGCCTGCTGTTGCGCCATTTCTTTGGCCCTTTTGGCCGATTCGGGCCGCTCGAGGGCAGGGGTGATGATGCGGTCGAAGATATAGCTGTTTAGATTGCCTAAGACCTCGGATGCGCGCTTAGGATCGATCCGTTTTTCAATCAGGTCGAGGGCCTGTGAATAGGCCTGGATCGGCCGGCCCTGTTCCCCTATCTGGAAGGCTGATGCTCCGAATCGCCGGTAGAACACTATTTCGGTTTCCTCATTATCAAAGGGGATCCCTGAACTTAGGCGTCTGGAATAGTTGTCAAAGGCTTTTTTGAACTGCCCCAAAAGGAAATATATATTCCCCATGTTCAGGCTCAGGTGGGCCGCATTTGCTGGATCCTTCTCCGGATTGTTCAGGAAGTAGGCCTTCTGATACGACTCCAAAGCCGCTTCAAGACCGCCGGGCCTTTTATGGACAGTTTCCATAACCTCTGAGAGATACCCACAGGTCTGGTGGAAGTACTCCACATCCCCCTGGATCTGAATGGCCCTTTTGATCAATGACTCTGCCTCCTCTATGTTATCCCTGCCCTCCTCATAACTGAGGCACAGCCCTGTGGCGTAGAGACTTACCGGGTCATCCGGGTCTTGCTCAAGCCTTGCGCGGTAGCGGGTTAAGGCCCTGTCAATCTCTTTCTTGGCAGCCGCGCACTTGATATATCCCCGGTGGGCCTGCACAAGAGAATAGTCGTCACGGATCAGATTTATGAAGGTCTTCTGGGCAGAAGGGATCTCGCCCAAGCGAAACTGGAATTCCGCCGCGGCTAAGGACTTACGCACATACCCAGCGCGGGCCAGTTCATACAGGCGGTCTTCGTAGGTCCTTGAGGCCATTTCTGTTTCATAGAGATCCAGGGCCTGGCGGAAGAGTTCTTCGCGAAAAAGGATTTCGGCCAAGGCCAGTCGGGCTGCGGCCGATTGAGTGGTGGTCATTGGGAATTGCCCTAACACCTGCCTGTACGCCCCTTTGGCCTTCATCCAATCCCCTTCGGCAAAGTAGAGATCTCCCATACGGTTCCATGCTCCCATGGCCAATTTGGGAAGGCTTTTCCTGTATCCTTCGGCGACCCTGGCCAGTAACCTGATCTGGTCCTCTTGATTGGCAGGGTCGACACCTGAAAGGCCCAGTTTGAGGATCTTATCCACGGCTGAGTCAGACCATTCTTCTATATCGGGAAACAGTTCGATTACTTTCGCATAGGCCGGCAAGAGATTTTCCCCTTTGCCGATCCGGCTAAAGAGATCTGCTTTCAGAAACATGGCCTCAGCCAATTCTGCCCTGGGTGTTGGCTTTGCTTCTAATACGCTGTCTAACAACCCTAAGGCCTGAATAAGCGATTCAGAACCCTTTCCCAATTCCATCAGGAGAAGGGCCTGCTGGATCCTGCTCCGTGCTCGAATCCGGGCCTGTCCAGGATATGGGGTTTTGCGATCTGCCTGTTCCCACCCCTTGGCCAGGGCCTCCAGGGACGAAATCGTCTCTTTTAGCAGGGCTTGCCTCTGTCGGTCTGTGATTGCCTCTTTCCATCGCCTCCTTGTCTCGAGTCCTGCCAGGGCTATGCGGGCCAGCGCTGCCTCGGGGAGGGTGCTGGCAAAGGATTCTGTTACAAGGCGAAAGGTATGGGCCGCTTTTTCCGGCTCTCCCATCTTTTCATAGAGCATCCCTAAGGCGTAACCGGCCTTTCCAGCCACTGCTTTATTATCGAAAAACCGTTCCAGGACCTTGTAGTACCCTAAAAGGGCGAAATTGTCGTCAGGAGGCGACCTGTTGGCTAAGGCTTTGGCTAAGTTCATCTGGGCCCCGGCATCGGGGAGGTTCGGGATTTGACCTTCCAGGGGCAAGGCCCAGAGGTTGCTCACACCCTTTTGAGTGGAGAGGAAATAGAGCCTGGATCCGGAGACCACCGGGTGATATGCAGCGTAGGAACTGGATGTGACAGGATAGGCGAACCGGTCCTGATCATGGGCTAATATCCTGAAGATCACAGCATTGGTGGCGACAGCCCGGTCTCTGTCCGGCCTGACGCGTGAAAAATATATATACTGACCATCCGGGGACCAACAGGGAAAGACGTCCCGATCTGCTCCTTTAGTGACAGGGACCACCTCTTTGGTATTCAGATGGGCCACGAAGATGTCTCCCCCCGGGTCATCCCTTAAAGACACAAATGCGCATAGCTTCCCGTCAGGCGATATTGAGGGAAAGGACCCGTCTCCATCAATGCTCAGGGGTTGGGGTCGGGACTGGGGATCACTCAGGTCCAATGCCACCAATCTTCTTTGGGTCTGGCCGGGTCTGGACTGATGAAAATAGAGGGTTTTGCCATCGGGAGAAAAGCACGGGGCCCCATCTGCTGTGTCTCTTCCGGTAAGCCTCCGGGGCCGGGAACCCTTATGGGCCGGTTTTATCAGATAAATGTCTCCCTTGGCATCATGGCCGGTTCCGACAAAGGCAATCCATTGGCCGTCTCTTGAAAAGGCCGGGGCTGAGAGCTTGCCTGCGGCTTGGACCAACTGTTTGGGGAGAACCACATTGGAAGGGTCTGCTGAAAGCAGCCACAGCCCTGAAAGGCCTCTTTGATCGGATACACATGCTATCCATTTAGAATCGTAGGTCAGGGCCGCGTACAGCAGAGGCTCGGCCTGGAAGGTGATTTGGACGGGCCTGTTCACGGGCAGAGGTTTTGGTCGCGGCCGCATGGTTCCAGGGCGCGAAAAGGGGGCGGTTGCTGATTTAGCTGCGAGCTGGAGTCCCTGGGCCTCTGGCCCTGAATGTGCTGTCAAAGGGGAAAGGGAGAGAAGAAGAAGGATATACAGCCCCGTTTGCAGTATAATAAAAGAGGGCCGGAGCCGGGGCTTTATATGGTTTCCATATGTCATGGTTTTATCATCCAGGAGCCGTCCTCTGCCTGGACCTTTTCTCCGGGGAGAGCATTTTCCCTGTTGAGTTTGCCAAAGACCTTGCGAATCTTCGGAAGATCCTCTTTAGTGAGGTTTTCATTGATTTCCACTACCTGCAATATAACAACCTCTCGTGCCCTGTTGACCTCCTGCACTACCGTGTTGAACTCATCTGCCTGATACCGGGCCGCGAACTCCTTAAGATCCTCAGGCACCCCCTTTTTGTCCATGGGAAAGGGTGTCAAGAGCCCCTGGTTGTTTTCGCCAACCCAGCGCAGACGCTTAAAAAAATCCACGTCATCGGCATGGAAGGCTATGGTCTCTACCGCCTCTACAGTATCCTGATACTCCCGGCTCTTGCGTGGAGGTGTCTTGATGCGCCCCAAAGGGTCCACTCCACGGACCGAGGCCACTAAGAGGACATCCTGGGAGAGAGAGTTGTATGAGCCTAACACCTGGTTTTCGAGGGCTGTCCGCTCGCTCACCACGTTGACGCGGACCTGGGCCAGGGTACAACCGAAGAGAAGAAACAGGGTCATTGAAAGAAGCGATATTTTTTTCATTATATTACTCTCCATTTTTTTGAAACTGGAAATTTGAAACTGGAAACTGGGGGACCATCCCCAAGTTTCAAGGATCAAATCGCGCTTCGCCCCCCTGAATAATAATAGCATCAGCAGACAGGGCTTTCAAGGCATTCACAACAGGTCCGAGGGAGGACAAGTGCTTTTGTAGTTTCCTGTGCAGGGGCAGGGCTGTGACATTGAGCCGTTCAATAGAGGGGAGTTGCACACTCACCCCTTTCACCTCCACCTCTCCTGTCAGAGAGAGATTCCCGTGTCGGATTTCCAGATCGATCCACCGGGGAGTCCCCTGGCGCAGGATGTTTCGTTGTCTTGAAATGGTTTCATTGCTTTCATAGGGGTCCATGGCGTACAAAAACCGTTCCAATGTCCTGGACCCGATGTGGGTCAATCGGAGGGTGGCGCTCAGGTTATTCAGGACTTGATCAGGGTCTTCGGAAACTGGCAATCGCAGGGAGAGTTCTCCTGACAGTTCTGTGTCTCCGGGCAGGTTTTCGCTTTTTTGGGAAGAGTTTTTTTTCGGGCCGGGCAGCAGTAAAAACGGCGATAGCCGGTCTGCATCTAAGCCGGAAAAGGAGGATTCCATATGAAGGATGAATAGATCGCGATCTCGGGATATTGAGACGGCCCCAACAGTGGTTCCCCCCATCACGTCAAACTGGAAATAGTCAATGGAAGGGAGGGAGCGCGCAAGGCGGAATTCCATTTCATAGTTGGATATGTCTAACCAAAAGGTTCCTGTTTCAATATGCGCGGAATCAAAGGAGAGGGAAGGGCGTTTCGCAATGCGGCCCCGGAGGTCCTCCATAAGCCTGCGGTCCATCCTGTTTCTGATACCCTCTGGGGATAGGGATCCTGCGGACCCTTGGGGTTGAAGCACTTGTACTGATAAAGGGGACGTGGCAGCCCTCGCCGGAGCCCCCTCTTCTACAGGTGCGAGTATCTTAAACTGCTTTTCAAGATTAATATTGGCATGTAACCCCTTTATATTTAATCTGTTTCCCATGCTGACATTGAGGCCTTCGCTTTCCAGGAACGGCCTGGCGGAAAGCTGTTTTTCTCCATCGAGACGAATTTCAATGCCGGCCTTGAGCGGCCCTTCAAGGAAGATCCCTCTCGTGTACTGGGAGAGTGCCGGTCCCAGATCGGCCTGGACTGCGGTCACGAGCGATCCTTCCAACTTCTCCAGGAGGAGTGGCAGCCCGAGTTTATCCCCTTTCCCTAACAGCCGGTCTATCCTGGTAAGAGAGATGTTTAGGGATTGCCTTATGCCTAAAGGTTCGATCTGCATGGTCTCGGACAATTGAAGGTCGCGCAGGTCTTCTAAGACGCCTGAAAATGAGATGGTTGCCTGCAGAGGTTTCAGGAGTTTCAAGGGAAGGGGCAGCTCATCGATTTTTCCGAACACGATTTTCCCTTCCAGGCTGGCCCGGCTCAACCCGTTTTTAAGATCCAATTTCAAGGGGAAGGTAGAGTTGATTTTGGCTGCCTTGAAGAAAGAGCCCGGTTTAAGGGGGAGGGCGACGCCGAGGTCCTTCAACTTGGCGGTAATCTCAAGATTTTCTATGAAACCCATATCCCTCATCCTTTCCGGCAGGGGAATAGCTTTGTTGGTCAGGTGGCGGATTTCCCGGTTGTCAGGCCGTCGTCCCCTGAAATTCCAGTCGACCTCTACCTTTCCTTTAAAAGTCCCTTTTGGTTTCATGGGTGTGGGGAGCATGGCGGTCAGCTTCTTAAGGTCAAGAGCGATCTGACCGCTAGTATCTAATCGCTTTAATCCTGAATGGCGAGTGAGAGCCTTGATGTCTACCTGAAGGAAATCCCCTGCGCTTAACCGGGCCCGAAGTCTCTGCAAATCAAATTGGAAAGGCTTGAGTCTGTGGATGTTAAGGCCTTTGACTTCCCCCTCCATCTCCAAGCTCGTGGTGATCGGATTGTGGGAGGGTGGTTTTAGAGAGAGAGAAGGCGTAGAAAGTGTGATCCGCTTCACATGGGCAGTAAGGGTAGGGGAGGGGGGCATGACGAATTGCGCTCTCATGGAGTGTTGCAGTTGGCGCAGGGTTGTCTTGGATGGGGCATTCAATGTTCCCAAGGTCAAGGATTCATCAAGGTCTATGCTGGCTGTTATCCCGAAGAGTGCCCTTTCGTTCAGGGCCACATCAGTTGCTGCAAAAAGAAGCCTGGGAATGCTGAGCTGTTTTATCTCAAATTCATTTTTGCCGGAAAGACGGAGATTTCCCAGGTTTAAATTTGCCGTGAGTGATGTTTCTGCGGGGAAGAAAGAGCGCAGGAGAATCTCTCCCTTTTCGATCCCAAGGGTCATATCCCGGGCAATGATTGCCCCTCCAGGTGCGGCTGTTTTTATATAGGGGATGGTCAGGTCAAACCCCTGCAATTCAACCCGGGTTGGGCCTGAAGGGACCGATCCACTGATCCGTATTTCTCTTAAGCGTAACCCGGGCCGAGGCCCAACCTTTTTGTTTTCTGCATCAAGGGTAAACCCGCCTGGCACAAATGCCTTGCTTAGGGAGAGAAGCTCATCCAGGTCCAATGAGACAGGACCGATGAGCAGGTCTGTTTGTCGTTGTGGTTCATTCAGACCTTTAATGGTTCCACTCCAGGAAAGGCGGCTGTTTTCCTGGATTTGGATCTCCCCCTTCCTGATATGGAGGATCCCGCTGCGGGCATTTAGACTCCCCTGATGCAGCAGTTTCAGATTGACTGGTCCTACCCTGTTTTCCCTCAGAGGCCCACCAGAGGCAGTCAGGTCCATACCGGTCAGTTTAACGTCAAAGTCTATGGCATTCTCAGTGTCTAATGACGCTGTCATCTCCATTTCGAGTTTCCCGGAAGCATAAGGCAGTGAGGGGGGAAGAAAGGGACGAATCGCTAACAGCAGGGAGGCCAGGTCTAATTGCATTCGACCCTTTAGGCCCATATCGCCGAGAGACCCCGCGGCCTGGACCCGAAACCCCGGAAGACTGCCATCGATGTTTACGGAGGCCCCTTTAAGATTCAGGCCTCTCCCGGAATCTATAAGACCTTCGATGCGTACACCGAGCCGCAATGGTGGGAGGGGTTTGCCGTCCATCTCCTGTTCCATATGAATCTGCAACTGAATCGGCTTTTCTGTCAGGGAGGGTATGTCCAAAAGAAGGGAGGCGTCATGGATAGAGAGCAGATGCTCTTGGGCGCGATCTTCAATATCGATTGATATCTTGTCCATGGAGACACGCCCATTCAGATCAAGGGGAAGAGTAAACGATGGGGTAGGGCGGCGGTCTTCGGGCGCGGATATCGGTAATGGTTCTTTTGGGGGTGTAAGGGAAGACAAGAGCAGCCCAAAGTTGGTCTGGCCGTTTTTGTCTCGGATCAGGTGGCAGTGAAGACCTTCGACCTCTAAATTGAAGGCCAATTTGCCGTGGGCCAACTGTGGAATATTCACGTCTATCAGTATTCTGTCAATGAAGGCGATCGGCTTATGGGAGAAGTGAGGATCATCAGCAATTTCCAACCCCTTCAGCGATATCCCACGGTTCCACGTCCAGTGCAGGGCCCCGATGCGCACTGGACGGTGAATCATCTGGGATGCCTGATCCTCTAATTGCGCCTTAGACCACTGGGTGGAGACAATACTTGGAACCAGAAGGAGGGCCACGAGAAGAAGTATCAGGGCAAAAAGGATTGCCCCGAAGGACCAGAGCAGCCATTTTGCGATCCGGCGCGATTTTGAAGGTGGTGTGGTGTTTGCTGGCATTTCTCGTGTTGCGAATAGGCTGTAGGTTTGCTTTGCGCCTTTTGCGTGAGACCTTTTCGGGTCAGGCTTGTCCGGGTTAGGGAAAGAGGATTTAAAATGGTCTACGATTGCCCGTAAACCCCGTTACTTTGAAGAGATGGAGAGCGGGGTTTTGTATTTTATGGCCCCGGTAGTGGAATCTTCGATAGGCGCAGTATTGAGCTCCGGTCTCCCCTGACATGGTGTTGAGCCCGGGCCCGAGGCTGATCTCCAGGTGCTTTATGATGGCAAAGTTGTTGATGACCAGTTGGATCAGTATAATTGCAAAGCCATATCAGAGGAGGAACTCAGCAGGCTGGATGCCATAGCTCGCAGGGTGGAAGGTCTTTACGATATTTCTGCGAAATACCCCCGTACGGGGATCATGTTCTGCCAGGCTCTCAGTCTTTCCCTTTCTAAACCCGCCTTTTTCATCGGGTACCAGAATCAATATCCTGGGCCGCTCCTTCATGGTCTCTCCAGGATTATCCATTACCAGGCCCATTTCCCCCGTGTCCAGTTCCAGTACTGTGCCGACCGGGAAGACCCCGAGCATATTAATGAAGACCTTCAGGAGCAAGGGATCAAACTCCTTACCTGCCCTCTCCAACATCACGCCCAGGGCCCTGTCCGGGCTGAAAGGCGTAAAGCGATAGATCCGCGCGGATGTTATGGCATCGAATACATCGGTGATGGCCAGGATCCGCCCGAACAGCCCCTGGGGTTTGGCACTGTAGGGACGGGGGTAACCGGAAAGATCATACCTCAAATGGTGCTCAAAGATAGGGGTTATTATATGGGCCTTGAGATCCTCGTCGGTGGGTAGCTTAATGATACGGATTACGGATTTCAAGGGGTGCTTCTTAATCTCTTTAAATTCCTGTTCATTTAATTCCCCGGATTTTAACAAAATCTCACGGGATAGGTCTACCTTTCCCAGATCGTGAAAGAGCCCGCAAATCCCTAACCTCTCAAGGGCCTTTGGTGAGAGCCCCAGACGTTTTCCCAGACAAAGGGAGAGTATCGCCACATTTACCGAGTGGGTATAGGTATAGTCGTCAAGGTCCCGGATGGTACTGAGACCCAGCAGCAGTGATTCATCTTCGGATAGAAAGTCCACCAGGTTCTGGACCATCCGTTTTGCCTTTCTTATGCCCACAGGCTGGTTTGAGGATATTTTACGACCGATTTCTTTGACAGAGGCCAAGGCGTAAAAATAGGTCCTTCGGGCCTTTTCCTTGAGTTCAGGATCCTCCTCGGGGATCTCCGGGCTATGTACGACCTCTGCCCAGGAAAAGCCTTGGTCCTCCATCTGCTGCGCGATCCATACAACGGGATGATCCTGCCTTTCGGCCTGGTTGAGCATACGAGCGAAGGCCATGACTTGCTCAATGGGCGCGTCACCGAGTGTGGGGTATAAGCGGAGCCCCTGGAGACCGCGGCTCTCAAAAAACTGAAGCACAGTACGGACAAGGTCGACACTCTCCATGCTGTATATAAGCTTTTTTTCGCTTAGATAAAGCCTGCCGGCAAATACTTGAATGATCATATGGGGTTCATCAAGGCACATCTGAACCATGGATTTTATGAACTCCCTGGCACAACCCCGGAGGACCTTATTGTTATCCTGATGGATCTTTACCGTCTGTAGCAGCCAGTAAAAACTCCTGATAAAGGCCTCATCAAGCCTGTCAAGCTGATTATGGGCATCCGTTGTCACAGGATCCGTCTCCATGGCTATCTGTTCATCCCCATTGCCTTTCTATAGGCAATCCGCACAAAGAGACAAAGACTTCGGGAGCTTTTATCCAGGAGGTCATTTGCCTCATCCAACCGCAACGTCTTCAGGGCCATGACCGCGCCCCGGCGATGTCTTGATCTCTTGAAACCTGGCACCCAGCCTTTGCTGAGGAGGGCCTTGCGCAGGAGTGGGATCGAGCGCCCGGAACCGCAACGGCCCAGGGCACTGTAACACGCCAGGAGGTGATGTTCGTCATTGCGCTGAAACTGCTGTTTGTCAAGGTAGTCCAATAGAAGGCCTTCGGCCAACTCGTTTCTGTTTTGTCCCAAATATTTAAACATCAGCATACGAATAGGGTCGCTGGGATCTTCAATAAGGGAAAAGACCTCTTTAAGGAACCGATAATCCCGGGCTATCAGGGTGTCTAAAGCGCGCCTCCTTATCCTCTCAGAGGAATTGTGGACCAGCGTGAGGAGGATCTCTGAGGGCCTCTCACCCTTGAGATCCTTCAATACAGGCACAAGCTTCTCCACAAGGGCTTTATCAGCGCCTTTTAAGAGACTCTCAAATCGACCCATATCTCTGCCGGCTAAGACCTCGATGACTTTCAGAAGCTCTGCCTGCACGCTAAGGGATGAGACTTTAAGGGACATGGGACCGATGGCAAGAATCGCCTCCGAAGGGAGGAGGACCAGTAACTGCCACAGCAATCGCCTGTGGGAGTCAAGGGTTTCCAGGGCAGGCCACATTTCCTCAAGGGCGTTCAGCACCTCGTGGCCGGAGATCTCTTTAAAAAAACGGTTCAACGCGGGGATGGCCCAGGGCCTGTCGGTTTTGCACGACGCATAGATTTTATTAAGTCCGCGGAGCAGCTCGATTCCCATCTGGAACTCCATCCTTGACAGGAGGCCCCGTAATTCTTCCCGGAGAAATCCAAGTGCATCTTGAAAGTCATTTTCGTCAATATTCTCCTTTAGGACAGCCATCACGACATCCAGGACCTCTCCTGTGGTGTCACGGTTTTGATCCGCAAGGACCATTTTCCTGAGCTCATCTATCTCATCGGGGCTTAGCGTCCACAAAGCCGTATTCGCCTCCGACACGGCAAAGAACTTCTCAGGTGTTTCCCGCTCCTCATCCTGCTCCCTGCCGCATTGGTCCGGGTCTGTCACACGCAGATTGAAGAAATCCACAACTGTTTCCTTTTCCAGGAATACATCCGACGCCTCGTAGTTCACGTGTGGGAACTGGGCCTCCCACAGGGTCGTAACCAAATCCCCTTCGGATTCTTCAAAAGTCTCTCTATTCTGGTTCATCAACTTGAAGAAGTCTGAAACCTCTGGTAATTCAATCCCCTTCTTAAACTCCACCCACCGGATTCCGTCTCGAAAGAGGATAAATGCCATGTTCCCCACGTCATGTTCCCCTTCGTGGACCACCTGATCGCGAAAGAGTATCTGCCCTCCCTTTACATGAAATCTGAAGTCACCGTGGTTCACAAAGAACTCATTGAGGCGGGTGGCCACGTTATCCACAGACTTCTGCAAAATCTCATTGTCCTCTGGATAAAGGGCATAATTCTTCAGGGCTATGATAAAAGAGGCAATCAGATCCTTAGCAGGCTGGAATTCGTCATCCGCGGTGTCAGCATTCTCGAGCGTCAACTCGTTTTCCATGGATAATTCTATCACGTGGCCCTCTTGATACCCCCCCGATTCTATCGGGTTTCAGGATTGTGAAATTTTATGGAACACGTAAACAAAACTTTTTGACAATAACATCTTTCCGATAATTGTGTCAAAATAAAATGCATTTGTAATTTCAGCGCCCTGACTTGGGTTTTGGAAGGGGTTAGGGCGGCTTTTGCGACTTTTTGCGGCTCAATCAAATCTCAACCGGGGTTTTCTGTTTTGTGGCCGCGCGAAAAGCGCATGATGATTTCAACGGTTGACAGAAAGCTAAAGTATAATTTAGCATAAAGACATATAATGCCAAATCATATTATAATATTACAATGAATAATTCTGAGCTGATAGAGGTGCTGGAGTATTGGCATTTTTGGGACCCTAATCTGCCAAATTGGATACAGTTTAATTAGTTTTGCATTAATAAACATAAAATCAGCCCGACTTTTCGATCATTTCAAATAACCAAAGACAAAGAAAATCCAGTTTTCAAAAAACCATCTTACCCCTTGACATTGATATCAATAACGATACTATAATGATATGATAAAATTTGATGAAACAATATCAAAAATGAGACGAAATCCGAGGCAAGTTCGGTTCAAGGATTTGTGCAAGATTTGTGATCATTTCTTTGGGGAACCCCGTAAGGGCGCTGGTAGCCATCGGGTTTACAAGACCCCATGGCATGGAGATCCAAGAATAAACATTTAGAATCATAAAGGGAAGGCAAAAGCGTTACCCTTGTACCCGGAAAACTCAAGAGAAATGCGATTTGGCCTTTCGGAATTTAGCTTGCTAAGTTAAATCCGCTTTCCATTCCTATCGTGTTCTGCCTACGGCCCGTACTTTGGGCTGCGCCCGCCGGGTTTCAGCTCTTCTCAGTTCTTTTTCTCTGAATTTTACCTCCGACACCGGCCTGGTGGCCTGATCCGC
>JAUWPC010000411.1 GCA_030611815.1 Desulfobacteraceae bacterium | reverse complement strand
AAGGCCGGCATAAAGTCTTTATCATAATACCGGGAGGCGCCCCTCCATCCGATCATGGGATTGTTCTCGCTGGGTTCGTACAGGTACCCGCCTAAGAGGTTCTCATATTCGTTGGTTTTGAAATCAGACAAACGGACAATTACATCATTGGGATAAAACGAGGCCGCGATCCGGCCGATCCCCTCTGAAAGTTTGTCAATAAAAAACTGTCTCTTGTCGTCGTAAACAGCAGTGAGTTCGTCTATTTTGTAAACCACCCCCGCTATTTTTTGATCCGTTTTAGCCTTTTCCCTCAATTTGTCATAATTAAGCAAGGCAAGGGGATGTATCCCGATGTGTGAGCTGATAATGAACTCCTCCCTGGCCAGGCCCACGCCTTCATTGGGGATCATGCTCTGGGAAAAGGCTTTTTCCGGCATCCCTACGTTCATCATTATCTTGGTTCGCGTCCGGGGAATGTCCTCTAAATTGAACTCCTGTACCTCATACTCCAGCATGCCTTCATAAACATGCCCTGTCTCTCCCTCACAGCATGAGACAGTGATCTCCTGCCCTGTCTCGATTATTTCATCACCATTCCCCGTGCCTATAAGACATGGAATGCCGAGCTCTCGGGAAATGATAGCCGCATGACAGGTGCGTCCCCCCTTATTGGTGACAATTGCCGATGCGATCTTCATGATAGGTTCCCAGTCAGGATCAGTCATGCTGGTCACCAGGACCTGCTCAGGCTGGAACTTGTTCATCTCTAAAGTTGACTGAATTACATTGGCTATACCCTGGCCAATCTTTCCGCCCACGGCTGTTCCGCTGACAAGGATTTCCCCAGCCTCGAGAAGTCTGTAGTTCTCGTAGGTGTTTGTGTCCCTCTGAGAGTGAATGGTCTCGGGTCTTGCCTGAACAATATAGAGATCTCCTGTCCCCACATTGACACCATCCCCATCTTTTGCCCATTCAATATCCATCGGCTTGAAATGTCCGGCCTCATCGCTGTAGTGCTCTTCGATAATGCACGCCCATTCTGCTAATTTCAGGATCTCATCATCATCCAGGACGTACCGATGCCTTTCATCTAAAGTGGTAGGGACATTTTTGACCGTGGCGTCATCTTCCATGGAATAGACCATTTTGATATCCCGGTCTCCAGCGTTGCGACCGATAATGGCCCGTTTACCCATCTTTAGGGTAGGCTTAAACACATAGAACTCATCAGGATTGACAACGCCCTGTACGACATTCTCACCTAAGCCATAGGCACCTGTGATGAAAACCGCATCCTTAAACCCGGTTTCCGTGTCGATGGAAAACATGACCCCCGAACAGGCTGAATCGCTTCTCACCATCTTCTGGACCGCAATAGAGAGGGAAACCTCAAACTGGCCAAAGCCTTTGTCGTGACGGTACGAAATGGCGCGGTTGGTAAAGAGGCTGGCAAAGCACTTTCTGCAGGCGTCTATCACGCTCCTTCTCCCGCGAATATTCAAGAAAGTATCCTGTTGGCCCGCAAATGAGGCATCTGGGAGGTCTTCGGCTGTGGCCGATGAGCGGATCGCCACATCCACATTGTTCAGGCCATGATTAGCGCTCCCGTTCTGGATGAACTCCGCCCCTAATTTGTCATAGGCGGAGTAGATTGCCTGGGTCAGATCAGGAGGGATTTCTGAATGTGTGATGATTTCCCGGACCTCTCTCCCCCTTGCCATAAGGTTGTATATGTCATGAGTGTCCAGGCCTTTCAGGATTTTCTTAATCTCCTCTTCGATCCCTGCATATTTCAGAAAGTAGCGGTAGGCATAGGCAGTAATGGCAAAACCGTTGGGTATTTTTATCCCTTTGCTCCCAAGTTTTTGGTACATCTCTCCAAGAGAAGCGTTTTTCCCGCCGACTAAAGGAACATCGTCTATGCCAACTTCAGCAAACCAGAGAATGAATTGCTTCTTGTTGTCTCCTGCCATCTTCCTCCTCCTCTTTTCTGAGCGCTGGTTGGTTAGTGTCTGAACGAAAACTAGGATTTTTTGTCAAGATCAAGGAAGATCAAAATTTTAACCGCAGGAATACATTGAGTATCTTGAGGATTAAAATTTTTATCTGACGTCCCGCCGAGGCGGGAGCAAAAAAGACAGTTTTCGTCCAGGCACTAGTTATCAGTGCCAAACCCATTTTCTTTTGGTTCTAAAATTTAGCACTATACTGTATTTGTTGTCAATTGACAAAATTTATTCTACTACTTTGATTCTGAATCTGTATTCCCTCCATGGGGTGAGGTGGAAGCAAGGTTGTGGGGCTAACGGAGGGAGCCCGTAGGGCGACCGGAGTTAGCCCCGGCGACGGCTGCTTGACAACCCTCTCGGTTTTGGCTTACGAAGAACCTGGAGGAATGC
>JAUWPC010000281.1 GCA_030611815.1 Desulfobacteraceae bacterium | reverse complement strand
TATGTGGGGGTTCGACAGGTATTAGGAAGGCCTGCTCGCTTCTTTTCCAATGAAATCCGTTTGAAAGCATTTGAGACCAAAACAGGTCAGGTGCTTTTTTCAGGATATGAGACGCGCCCGCCCTCAGGATTAGGTGCAGCCATACCGTTGGAAGACGCCACTACAGATCTTTGCAATAAACTAATCACGGCGATCAAAAAGCATGAAAGAAATGGCAGCCCGCAGGTTCAAAGATATGAACTGAGCGTATCTCACATCTCTTTTGACTCCCTTCCGAATTTCATTGCCTCCTTAAAAAAAATAGAGGGTCTCGAAAAGGCTGAAGTGAACGGCTTTAAATCAGGTCATGCCCTGATTGTCACGGAATATCATGGAAGTCTTATGAAACTGGCGGAACAGATTAGCCAGATGAAAAAGATTCCGGTGGAAGTAACCGGGCTTCAATCAAATAAAATAAGCATAAAAGTTAAGAAATAACAAGAATCTGCGTTCATCTCCCTTAACAGCAATACTGGCCTTGACCCACCTGCCCTGAATGTAAAGCCCGCTGTAACCGTGACAACTGAACAGATTGGTCCTCATGACCTTTACCAGCCTGTCAGGAATGATGTGATTGCGGATGTCTGCCCTATCCCTTCTTCTCTCTGAATCACAGGATCATTCTCCTCCCTTTTTCACGATTTTCAGGAGCATCCCGGCAGGGACCGGTTCGCTCAAGTCCTTTCCATTCATAATTGCCCACTGATTGAGCTTTCCTTCAGGGGCGCCCAAGCTCCTGAGCACCTGTTCCATGGTTCCGGCCTTAAGGGAACGAACCACGCGGATGCGATCGGGCTTCACATTGAGTTTCCTTCGATCCGTAAGACGCTTGAACCGTTCCATGGTGTTCTGAAAAACCTGTGAATACCCCTGAAACCGACTTTCAGGAGCCAGGCCGTGGAATTCATACACCCTGGTCCCTTCCTGAATGAAATAGGACATGATTCCCAAGACACCCTTACTTGTCCTGACCTTCGTGACCAGGCGTAAGGCAGGAAGGTCATTTACATTTTTTCGTTCAGACGAAACTACCATGGCCCCGCTTTTGTTCACAAAATCCTGGGCGGCCTTCTTAGGTGAATCTATGGACGAGAGGGCAAAGAGGATAGCCGCATCCTTCTTACTGCTGGTGATGCGGATCATGGTGCGTGTATTCTGAAGGGTCCAGTTGACGGGAACCGGAAACTGGAACTGGAGAAGGGGATGGAAAAACATGTTGTCCTCCACAAAGCCTTCTTGAGGGTTTTCACCGTAAACCAGACCGTCCAAATGCTTCAGGTAAACATCGCGATTGACCTTAAAATTCTTGAACCCCAATTCCTTTTGCCACTCCTTTGCCTTTCGCTGAACCGCCCCGATGCGGTCGTCCGGATTGGGGTGGGTGGAAAACCAATCCGGCAGGCCACTTCGATCCGAATTCGGGGTCATCCGTTCCAAGGTTTCGAAAAACAGGGCCATATGGGTAGCATCATACCCGGCCTTGCTGGAATACTCCACACCCAGATCATCCGCCTCCCGTTCATTGTCCCGGCTGAAACTGAGAAACAGCATCCCAACGCCTAACTGGGCCAGGCCTGCAAAACCCCGAAAGGTCTCGGACAAGATCATGGCGCCTCCAAGGGTTATTTGAGCTAATTTCGCCTTGCTGTATTGCTGGGCCGAATGGCGAGCAGTGATGTGGCCTATCTCGTGCCCCACCACACCGGCCAGTTCGGCCTCGCTGTTCAGGTTGGCCAGGATCCCGCGGGTGAGATACACGTAGCCTCCCGGCACAGCAAATGCATTTACGACTGGCGTGTCCAAGATCTTGAATTGATAGGGCAAACCGGGCCGGTGGGAGAGTCGGGCCATCTTCCTCCCAACGCCGTCCATATAAGTAATCAGTGTCTGGTCCTTGTAAGTCCCGTACTCCTCAACGATCTGCGCATCGGTCTGGCGGCCCAATTGAATCTCTTGTCCCTCGCTGAGCAACATAAGCTGGGGCTGCCCGGTCACTGGATTGGTTGCGCAAGAGGCCAAAGACAAAATAAGGCCAAGGACAAAAAATCCAACCACGATTCCTTGTAACTCTTTTCTAAACATAACTCCTCAAGTTTCGCACCCCCAAATAGCACTTAGGGGCCAAAGGAAGTAGTTTTTGCAAGTATTTTTAGTAGTAATGGACTCCGTTTTGTGGTATAAATAACACATTGATATCACAAAATAAACCAACAAAAGGAGTCCTTCAGTGTATACCACAAATTACAAAAAGTTCAAAGGGGAAATCGAAAATTACGTGAATAACAGCAACAATATTTTCGAATCAAGGATCGATCACGCTTTTTCTATGCTGAAAATCAGAACCAAACTAAGCCGTACCAAGATCAAGAAAAAGGATGGCTACCATGCAGCACATCTGTTGTTTATCTTGACGTTGTTGCCCCTATTGAAGATTAATACCGTGCACAGTTTTTGCCTGAAAAAATGGTATCAATGGTCCGATAGCAAGAAGGACAGTTTTTACAGATTCAAACAGGGTAAGTACCGATGGCGCACCTTTATGTATCAAGTTTTGGGCGAAATATTAGCTGCTCTCAACACACTTCCGGCGGTATGAAGTTTCCCTTCTTATAAAAATGATAAGATTCTTCCAGAATGAAAAAGTTGCGATATCTTGACGTAAGACAAACAAATCACCAAATTAAACTCACTCCACTGCATGATCTGTCGTTAGGACAGCCAGGGCCAGGATGGAGGCCATCCCTAATGTGATCAAATGACGGAATACTTTTTTTAATAATTTCCCTCCTTTTATGGTGTAAATGATTTAAATGCCTCATTCATTCTCAAATCTCAAAAAAGATTATTTAACCTTTTTTCGTGGACATCATAACATTCTTAAACCGAGGATACATCCCCCGAAACGGGGGATAAATGGGGGATTTTTCAGCGCATCAGCCCTGCCCGGGGACCGAAGAGGAGGGTGAGTTGCCGGGCGCTTCTTTCTGCTTCATGTCTTCATTGAGCCATACCTGGAAGAGCTTGAAGCCAAGAGAGAGAATAATGGCACCGATGAAGAGGCCGATAATCCCATTGAGTATGAATCCGCCGATGGCACCGATGAAAACCACAAGCATGGGTACATCAACGCCACGACCCATTAAAAGAGGTTTCAGAAAGGTGTCGCATCCGCCGACAAGGATGCTCCAGATCGCGAACAATACGGCCGGAACCGTACTGGCCGTGTAAAACACGTAGATAATAATCGGGCCTAAGATCAAGATGGTGGGGAGCTGAACCACAGCAAGAATCAGGACAAGCAATGCCCAAAGACCCGCAGCGGGCACGCCGACCACGAGACAACCAAGCCCTGCCAGTATAGACTGTATGATGGCCACGCCCAGAATGCCCCGGGCAACACTTCGCACGGTCGACCCTGAGAGCTGCACAAGCTCTATTCCCCGTTCACCTGCAAGGCGAACACCAATGGCCCGAGCTACCTGAACGCCACGCTCTCCATTCGCGAGCAGAACACCGGCGATAATGATGGCAATCACGAAACTCACAATTGCAAATCCGGCGCCGGCAGCCGTGTTCAGTACCCACAGACCAAACACCTTGAGGTGGGGTGCGATCTTGCTCACTGCGGCTGTAAGATTCTCTGAGGAAAGGTGCCAGAAATTGTGGAGCGTTTCGCCAATGATAGGCCATGATTTGATATTTTCCGGTGGTGCAGGGATACTAAGAGACCCTTTAAAGAAACCAGCAGATAACTTCTGGGCGGTTTCGACAAGAGATCCGGCAAACATCAGGCTGGGAACGATCAGGATGATCAGAAGAAGAAGTGTAACCAGCATTGCGGCCAGCTTGTTACGTCCGCCCAGAGCGGAGCCAAGCCAACGGTACGCTGGAAAAATGGCAATGGCAATGATGATACCCCAGAAGAAAATCTGGATGAACGGCTGGGCAATCCGGAAACACCAGAACAGAAGCAGCACGACAACGCCCACACGGATGGTTACCTCCAGCGCTCTGGCTACAAGAGATTTATCGCTCGAAGGATGATATGAAGAATTCATGATGGAGCCTCCAATTTATGGTAAATGGTAACCGTCCCCTCAAAACCGTGCCGCTGGTCGTTCCCTCTGGCATGGAATGATCTCTGCATTTTTTTGCTCTGCAATCATATAATTCATACACTAATTCAAAACATTTTTCAATAGCCTGAATTGGCTTTAACAACGTACAGCTCACAACAATCAACGGACATTACTGGTTTTGCCGGGTTTATGCATATATTCCATGTGTTTCATATGTGCGTACATCAGGTCAGAGGTCGCTTCCGGGGCAGGTCTAAGAAAAAGCAAAAGAAGAATAATTGATATTTCGAAATGTCATTTATCTGAACTATGAGACCGTTACCCAAAGTATACAGATTGAGTATACCCTAACGTTGCATAAAATTTGAGTTTAAAACGCTTTAGATTAGGTCAACAAGGGACGTTGGGCCGTTT
Source organism: Desulfobacteraceae bacterium (assembly GCA_030611815.1). GTDB lineage: Bacteria > Desulfobacterota > DSM-4660 > Desulfatiglandales > Desulfatiglandaceae > Desulfacyla. Next base: position 124 of record JAUWPC010000281.1, on the reverse strand, counting down.
TCAAGGATGAAAGCATATTGAACATATGGTGAGGTCTTGAAAATGGACCAGCGTTTCTTGATGGCCTGATATAGAGCGAGCGTAGCGTTTTTGGACCAAAGATTTATGCAACGTTAGGGTTTAC
>JAUWPC010000125.1 GCA_030611815.1 Desulfobacteraceae bacterium | reverse complement strand
CAAAATGCAAGCCAACGGGACAGCGTTTTGTTGAATATTTACAGATGAGAATAGAAAACAAGAGCGGGAGAGGAAGACCAAATCTTGGCCCATCTGGCCATAGGACATGGTTGCGCTCCTTTATGAAGCACAAAGGCGCTTAAACGATTGCTGAATGGGTTATCATTTTCCCCTGCCACTGCCCCGGCGCAATCATTCACCATGCTCTACGGCCCAATAAATAGGATTTGACAATTCCGTCAAAAGAGAATAATGTATACAGCACATATAATACAGTGACGTATGATATGGCTAACCTGAAAAGAAAACAAATCTATCTTGATGAAGAAAGTGACCAGGCCCTGAAAATGCTGGCCTTCGCAACCAAAATCTCTGAAGCCGAGCATATCCGGAGAGCTGTCAGGAGGTATATTGCCAAACTGAAAGCCGGAATCGGAAATGATGACCCACTCAAGGAACTGATCGGGCTGTGTGATAGCCCGGACGGCCCTACTGATGCCGCAATCCACCATGACAAGTATTTATATGGGAAGAAGGCGTTATCATGACTCCGGTCTTTGTTGACACGGGCGGCTGGATTGCGATGGCGGTGATCAGGGATCAATATCACAGGCAGGCCGCCTCCTTTTATCAAGAACTCTCTAAATAGTGCCTGAACGAAAACTGTCTTTTTCGCCTATATCTGCGTCAGACTCAAATTTTAATCCTCGAAATACTCAATGTATTCCTGCGGTTAAAATTTTCGTCTTCCTTGATCTGAACGAAAAATCCTAGTTTTCGTTCGGACACTAAATAGAAGGTTCCCTTACTTAGTTCAAACATATCCTGACTGAGACCTACACCCGTATTCGCTACAAGGTTCATTCACCTTCTCTCTTATTTCGCTTCTTAACCATCTCGATAAACCGCTCTAAGTTCTGGTGAGAGCCGAACGCTTCATTGAAGAATTCATCACTCCAGATGTCGAGACCTAACCTGAAGATGTGGTGGATAAGTTTATCCGCGTTGTCAGGACCCTGTATCTTTAAGACCTGATAGAGGAGATCTTGAGGCACTCTTATGGGATAGACAGCCGTGGATGAGTCGCCTTCTGTCTTTAAATATTCCTGAATGCTCTTGAGGACTCTCAGGTTAACGTACTTTCTATGATATTCTTCTTTATCCATTCGGTCATGCCTCTGGTAGACGTACCAACTCCTTCCTCCGCTGCCTGATCCTAAAGTAATCAGTATAACCCACCTCCCGGGCCAAATCAAGGGCTAACGCAAACCTGTCCCCAACATCATCGGGACGGTGAGCATCAGATCCGAAGCATATGGGGATTTCTCTTTCCCTTGCCATGGCAACAATAAACGGCGACGGATAAATTTCACCAACAGGTTTCCGGAGCCCGGATGTATTCAGTTCAATCCCCATCCCAGTCTTAGCAATACTGTCAAGCACAGGCTGGACCATCTCCTTCAGATCCTTCTCCTTAGGACGGTGCCCAAATTTCTTGGGCAGATCAAGATGCCCTACAGCATCAAAGAGACCGGAATTAGCAACCTTTAATAAAACATTAAAATATTTTCTCCATGTAGCCGTTATATCTGCTGAATCCCAAACATGCCGCTCTTCCGGGTTATCAAACCCCCACTCCTCAATAAAGTGCACCGATCCGAGCACAAAGTCAAACTCCTGGGCAGGGAGCCATTCCCGGAGGAACCGCTCACACCCTTCATAGTAGTCGACCTCCACACCCAACAGGACCTCCGGGGTTTCGCCGTTCTGGAGGGCTTCAATCATCTCCCTGTACGAGGAAAACTGGTCCAGTGCCATCCGGTGGGCCGGATCGTATCCGTCCGGGTTGGGGACGTGATCAGCAAAGCAGATTTCAGGTATCCCCTGCTTCTTTGCCCCTGATCTGTATTCAGTCACGTCACCTGTGGCATGCTTACAAAGGGCGGTATGTATGTGATAGTCCGGCAGCATGTACATTCCATATTTTGGACAGGATAACAGGATAAACCAATCTTCAATTAAACTGCCACAGCCATAAAATGAATGTCAAGGCAGAAAGGAGGGTATTCATTGAAATCGCGGCAGAAGCAAGATCTGTTGAACCATTCATCTCCCCTGCCATTATATAACTGATGCTTGCACTGGGAGCAGCTAACAGGATCAGACCAGGAAGAAACTGGGCAGATGGAATGCCTGCGAGGTGATATGCCAGAATACCCAGGGCCGGAAGGGCTGCGAGTTTCAACAGGCCCGCCGCAAGGACCAGTCTGAAATTTGCCTTTATAAGGCCGAAAGAGAGTGACGCCCCTATGACTAAGAGAGCCGAGGGGACCGCCATCCCGCTTATGATCGTGAGACACCTCTCGATGGTCTCGGGAATCGGGATTTTCAACAGCGAAAAGGCCATGCCGGCAAGAGCCGACAATATAACAGGATTCCCGCATATTTTCTTAATGAAAAACCAGGACCTGCGTCCCTTTCCCATCCCGCCGGAAAACAACTGGTAACCGATAACTGCTAAAAAATTCTGACACAGCATCAAAAACCCGGCCAATATGCTGGCGCTTGTAAAGCCTTTTTCGCCCAATAGATAGTAACACACGCCGAGCCCGATGTACCCTAAATTGCCGTGAAAAGAGCATTGCATAAAGGTACCCATATGATGACGATCCAAAGAGCAGCCCATGCCTGTGAAGAGAGCAAGCAGAAATACCAGCAAGGTTGGCATCAATGTAGCTGCAAGCAGAAAAGGATCAAAGTGGGCCTCAAATGAGGATCTTGCTACCCCGCTAAAGATCATTGCAGGAATTGCTATGTAATAAACTAAGCGATTAAGGGGGGCGCTGAGGCTTGAGGGTATAAATTTGCGCCAGCTTAAGACCCAGCCCAAAAGGATAATCGCGAAGATAGGGATAATTGTATTTATTACATGGGACATATAAATAAAAGTGCCTAAAGTTTGAAGTGTGGAGTGCCTAAAGTTGTGGTACGCCTTCGGCGATCAGTTTTGAAAAAAGAAATATTTGATTCCGCCAATAGCCAGTCTCTTTCCCGCCGTTTTAAAAAAGTCACGAAGTTCCTTAACTTTAGGCACTCCACACTTGCCCTGCTTTAGGCACTCCACACTCCAAACTCCACACTTGGTGTGCTTTAACCTCCTCTCAACTCAAACCGCACTGGAACCCTGACCCACATATCCACCTTTTCTTCCCCCACCATACCTGGTTCGAAGAGCCACCCGTTTACCGACTTCAGGGCCGCCCTGTCTAAAACCTGGTGTCCGCTGGACGTCAGGATACGCAACTCCTTGACTCTACCGCTTCGATCGACCAGCACCTCTAAGACTACCGTCCCTTCGTATCCCCTTCTCTTGGCACGTTTGGGATATCGCGGACGAGGGTTATCTTTATAGGCAGGACTGGCCTCACGGACCACCTTTACGGGTGGAATCGAGGCGATTTTCGTTCCTCTCTCAACCGCACTATCTTCCGGAATATCAGGAAAAGGCATGAGATACTCTTCGGGATTAACCGACTCTTCAATCGTGATAGCTGGATCCGCCTTTGTTGGTCTTGAAGCATGGTTGGATTGCGGGGGCGTGACAGAGGCCTTTTTCTTCCGAGGGATCTTGGGTCTCATGTCGGGTTTTGCCGCCTTTTTTTGGAGCTTTGTGACATTCTTTGGGGGCTTTGTTCTCTTTTTTTGAGGCGGCATAGCCTTCTTATTAGGTTTCACTACATCCTTTTTGGCCGACAAGGTCTTCCGGGGCGCCTTAGGTGTTTTTTTCGCGGGCAGAGGCCTGATGACAGCATCCTGCTTTTTTTTCGGGGACTTTTGGGAAGGCCTCTCTTGTATAATCCGGACAGGCTTCGCAGCAGGGCTCGGCTTAACCGGGCTATAGGATGCAAGGGATATGGTGATGATATAGGGCTTTTTTGGGGGTTTTGTCTCAACCAGTCTGGGTACAAAACTGAAAAAGAGCCCATGAATGGTCAGGGCAAGCAGGGCTGCGAGTAAAAAACGTTTCACTTTTTTCCATCCATCTCTGCCTGAAGAGAGATTCGTCTGAAGTTACAGGTATCCGAAGTTTTGAGTGTGGGGTGTGGAGTGTGGAGTTGTGGTGCGCCTTCGGCGATCATTCACCAATTTTACGCAATTCAAACTCCCCACTTCACACTCCACACTTGTCACCAGATATCATACAACAAGGTGTCAAATCAAAAGAATTTCACTTACTCCTTGAGAAGACATGCATAAAATGGTAAATGAGTTACGGGTTGCAGGTTACGGGTTCATCCAGTATCCAGCATCGAGTATCCAGTGCCCAGTATTGAGTTACGGGTTTTTAAATCAACAATCATCAATCCCAAGGGTTTCAGGTGATTATTGAACAAGCCAAAAATGTCTTAACAATCGAGGCCCAAAGCATCTTCGGACTAATAGAACGGATTGGGCCTGAATTTGAAAAGACAGTAGAGATGATCCTGAAGGCCAAGGGGAGGGTCATCCTCACGGGGATGGGCAAATCAGGCCTGGTTGCCAGGAAGATATCCGCCACGCTCAACAGCACCGGGACATCTTCGCTGTTTCTGCATCCGGCCGAGGCCATCCACGGAGACCTCGGCATGGCAACACCGGATGATGTTATCTTAGCCATATCCAACACCGGACATACCTCTGAGATTAACAGGATCCTGCCCATGCTAAAGAATATGGGCGTAAAAATCATCCTTTTTACCGGCGGCCTTGATTCACCAATGGCTGATTTTAGCGATATCGTCATAGACGTAGGCGTAGAAAGAGAGGCCTGTCCCTTGGGTCTTGCGCCCACTGCCAGCACCACTGCCGCCCTTGCCATGGGGGATGCCCTTGCCGTAGTCCTGCTCAATCAGAGGCGTTTTAACAAAGACGATTTCAAGCGGTTCCATCCGGGTGGCAGTCTTGGAGAAAGGCTCGCCTTCAAGGTGAAAGAGGTTATGCTGACCGATGAGCACATACCAACAGTCCCTTTGGGTTCCAAGGTCGGGCAGGCCATTGAGGAAATTAACGCAAAAAAGATCGGCGCCACCCTGATAACAGGGAAAGACCAGAGGCTTGAGGGGATTATCAGCGACGGGGATTTAAGAAGGGCACTTATAAACAAAAAAAACATCCCCGAGATGAAGGTCGAAGAAATTATGAGTTTGTCCCCAAAGACAATCGACGAAGATGAAACCTCGGCAGAGGCCTTGGGCCTAATGGAACTGCATGCCATAACCCACCTCGTTGTTGTGGATGAACAGCGGCGGGTTAAGGGTGTAGTTCATCTTCACGACCTCTTGGGAAGAGAAGGATTCATAGCCAATGCAGGTATTAACAGCGCCACGCGGGCTCATAGTTGACATAATCACACCGTTTACAAAGGGTGGAGCAATTGACGGTCCTGGCCTGAGAAAGCTCCTTAACCGCGTATCCCCCCATGCCCAGGCAGTTTTCCTTGCAAGCCCTCATACCGGAGAAGGCAAGAACCTGCACACTGAACAAAGGGTAGAGCTTTTAGAACAGGCCATCCCTGCTATAGCTCAAAATCCGATTCCAATCTTGATATGGGTTACCCAGGATAATGAAGCAGAGTCAAGACGCACAACAATTGCCCTCAAAAGGGTTATTGAAAAACGTGGATATATGGGTGATCTTTTCTGGGTAGACACACCCCTTTACTATCATAGCAACCGGGGCCTCCCTGGTCTCTACAAAGCCCTCTGTTCCGTGGTAGGAAAGCCCTATATACTCCACAATGATCCGGAATTGATAAATGGCTTAACAAAGCCTTTGAAAAGGAACAATATCCGCACGGCTGTTCTTAAGGAATTGGTTAGTCTTGAGGGGATCACCGGTCTCATATTTTCCGGGTCATTGGGCAGGGTGCACAACTACCATAATGCATGTCGAAGGCGCCCTCATTTCAGGATCTATGACGGAGAAGAGTTACATTTCTTAGACCACCCAAGCACGAGCGGGGTGGTTTCGGTGGGGGCTAACCTGGCCCCAAAGGCCTGGGAAAAAATAATCCAATCATCCCTTGATTTATCGGCTCACAATAAAGACTACCCTGATCATCTGCAGCAAATATGGGAATTAGGAGACTACCTCCGCGACATGAGAGATCTCTATCTCCAGGCGCCCGCACCCATCTTAAAAGAGATATTATCGGATATGGGTATCATCGAAACCCCGGTCTGCACATTTCAGGTTGAAGATACAAAGGAGTCTAAGTCAAGGTTAAAGGAGCTGATGACCCGGTTTGGTGACTACCCAGTACGGGATTGTTGATTGATGATTGATGATTGTTGATTGAGAAACTGCGCCATTGCGGCTCCTATCACGGCGCATTCCAGCCCGAAGGGGAGATACCCGGCAAAACCTAAGATCGGCATCTCAAATACAAGATATTTCTGTACAAAAGGGACGCCATACTCCCATTTGGCCAGGCTGTAGTAGTTCCACATCTCCCAGAACCACCCACAAATAAGGGCTGCCGATGCAGACGAAATAAACGGCCGCCAGTCCCCTTTGGCTATCCCATCCAAGATATTCTGTTCTCGCCAAATGATCTGCAAGGAGACGATAATGAGGAGTGGGGAAATCCAGAGCAAGGGGAAGAGAAGATCGGGCCACATCCCTATACCGGCTAAGCCGGCCCCGGATATAAGCAAAAGAGCCGAGGCAAACAGTCTGGGACAGGTAAGCCGGATGGGGAGGAAATCTTTGAATCCCTGTTCAACCCATGATGAACCGGCAATCCATTCACGGGTTCCCAAAACCGCTGGCAAAACAGTTGAAAAAGAGAGAGTCGCATAACAGAAGTATTCCCATGGACTGAAATTGACACCAGTATAATACCAGTTTTGAACAAACCGGTTCAGGCACTCAAAGAACCACCAAAAGAGCGCACTCAAAGGGAAGAGCGCGAGAAAAAACCCCGTCCGATCTAAGATCATGCACCGGCCCCTGCGTCGATAGTTCATGGCATTTATGACAATGATGTAGGAGAGCCATAGAGGGGTAAAGGTATGGGGCTGGAATATCTTAAACCACGGAAAACGGGTCCATGCAAATATCCAGCAGATCAGACCTGTCACAATGCCAAGCCAGCCCCACCAGGGGAAGGGGTATGTTCTCACCTCTCGGGCCTTAGCCCTTCCGGACCTCTTGATCCCCCTTATGAAGAGGGGAACCACCGCAACCAGGATCAAAAGGAGATAACCCATGAATACAGGCCATGAAAATGGGGCATGGATGACATATCGGGTTTGAGGGGGGAATTCCAAATATTGCCGCAGAGGGAGGCCCTTGAGAACGATCCCTAAGAAAGGAAGCCCCAACAACATCCCGGCAAGGACACAAAACTTTGCAAGAAGGCTTTTCACGGGCTATCCGGTTTCTGGAGTTTGGAGTTTCGAGTTTGATGGTCTCGTAAAAAGTCGGAAAGTTCGGGATGTTGAGTAATACCCTTAGAGCTAACCGCTTACAATAATTCGCAATTCCTAAATCCCTGAATCCCTAAATCCATGTAAAAAGGACTTTTTACATGGGCGTCATATTTACTTTTCAATCAGATTGAGGCGATACTGATAGTAAGCGTCTCTCATGGCAACATAGGGGTCAAGTGCCGCCTCTTTCATAGCTTCATAATCTCCAATCCTCAGAGAAGTCTTGTTCACTATGTCGTAGGCCCTGATCCCCACATTGGGCCAAAAGTCAACCACATAGTCAAAGGGATTAATGAACAGGCCGCCCCCCCAACCGACAGCGTCCCGGAGACTGTAAGGGCCCAAAAACGGCAGATCGAGATAAAAACCTGGTCCGATGCCGTAAAACGCAAAGACTTGTCCAAGATCCTCATCCTGTACCGGGAAATTCAGGGCCTGCTTTGCCACGTCCTGAAAACCCAAAAACCCGGCAGAGGTATTAACGACAAAACGCACCAGCACAATACCAAGCGCCTCGAACTTGCCCTGTAACAGACAACTGATAGCACGGATTGGCATGACAAGGTTGGAGAAAAAATTGCGTATTGATACCCTTGCGAGCTGTGGGAGCACCATATTATACCCGGTCGCCACAGGCTTCAGGACCCAGAAGTACAACTTGTCATTAAACTGGAAGAAGGCACGGTTCATCGGTTCAAGGGGATCGTAAATCGAATCTATTTCCTCTGCCTCATCCTCCCAGGGATCAGATCCCTCTGAGGTCTCATGAAGGTCCTTTACCCTGGCAATCTTCAGATTTGAAGGATGACGCTCCTCAGGCCCTGGTTCAGTTCGCCGCCCTTCTGCATATACCATCCGGTCCAGCTCATGGCCCTCCACCTCAGTGGCAAGTAGAAATGTCTCTCCCTCAACATGGCCTGACCATGTCTGCGCCTTCTCTGCAAAACAAAAAAACGTAAGCATATTCAACCAACATATTAAAAAAAATAGAACCCTGATAGAGGCCCCCATTAACAGGCTCCTTCCTTATTCCGGAGATCGTCCAATAGAGTTGAGTCCCGCCTGAAAAATCATTCTCCTTCCACCTTTCTCCTTAATTTCTTGATCAAATCCTCGTAAGATGATCGTGTCATTATACTGTTGAACTGTTTTCTGTAATTATTTACAAGACTGACCCCTTCTATGGATATGTCATAAACTAACCATTCGCTCCCCTTCTTTTTGAGCTTGTATTTGACCAGAATCTCCGTATCCTTCCTGGTCACGATCTTGACTACTACAATGCCGTAATTCCCATCAACTCTTTCACCCACATACAGGACCTTCTCACCCGAATAGCCCTCCACCTTATCCAAATAGGTACGCTCCAGCAGCTTTCCGAAGAGATCGATGAACTCCTCTTTTTCCCGCTGAGTCCTTTTCTTCCAATGCCTTGCAAGGCTCCTCTTAGACATCTCTTTCCAGTCAAACCGTTCATCCACGGCCTTCCGGATACGCTTGGCTCTCTCTGAAGCCCTATCAGCGCTTTTCATGGCAGGATCACTTACGATCGCAATCAGTTTATCGGTTGTTTTCCTGACATCTTCCGTTGGCCCTCCTGCGATAGATGAGCCTGAAATAACAAGCGTCATAAAAAAGAAAAGGGGGACCATTATAAAGCGCTTACAGATCATACGAGACTCCCTGGGATTGATGATTGTTGACTGTTGATTGAAAAACCGAACACGCAGACTGATAAATGATAAATCGCTCTTGGGATTACCGAATGCCGGTTGAGTTCCTTACGCCTAACGCCTTGCGCCTTTTGCCTTAAATACTGTATTCTGGAAACTCGTAACTCGCAACCTGAAATCCGAAATCGACAATCATCAATCAACAATCATCAATCCGTCAGATTTTGCCAAAAACGTAATTGGAGATTATTTCTTCAAAATCAATGGCAGACTGTGTTTCCCTGATACGTCCGCCCGGTTCGATAAGCTCATCAGCGCCACCAGGCGTAAT
>JAUWPC010000207.1 GCA_030611815.1 Desulfobacteraceae bacterium | reverse complement strand
CAGGTAGACATCATACAGCGCCTTTTCCAACGCCATTATCCTCTTCTCAGGGCTGAGATTTTTTAGATCGCGAACGTCCTCCATCCTGGTGATGAGATCCTGTAGCATTCTGAGGTTAAGGGAGGCGAACAGCTCATCTTTATTTTTGAAGTAGAGATAGAGGGTAGCAGGACTGAACTCGGCTTCTTCAGCAATATTCTCCATGGTTGCCCCGCCAAAGCCCTTGGATGCAAATACCTTTTTTGCACCATCCATTATCTGCTGGCGGCGCATTTTTTTCTCTCGTTCTTTTCTCTCTTCGATCCCCATAATTTCTGAATATTATTTAGTGAATAAATGCTATTTATCTTTTTGAGCGCAATTTATACGCTGAACTCCGTTTATGTGTCAACAAAAAAATGTAACAAATTTTTATTTTTATACCTTGATTCCGAAAAATACGTAGTAGAACGGGCAGTAGACCGGGTAGATTCGCCAGTCTGAAAGTCAACTTTCTAATTGCCGCGCGCCGGACGGTAGGCTTGACAAAGATCGGGAACATCCGTACATTGGGCTGACTCAAAAAAGCGCCTGAAGCTTGAAGTGCTTAACGTAAAGAAATCCCATCCATTTTTGGGCACTGGTTCGGCTGTTGGCCGATTGGTAACAGCAACTTTAGGCACTTTAAACTTTAGGCACTTTAGGCACTTTTATTAATTAACAGATGAGGAGTAATTTATGACCGCGAAGCATTTGAGGCACTCTGTAATTTTCTTTTTGTCCATGGTTGCTCTTGCCTGCGTGAGTCAACCCCTATCTAAGAAAAATGGAACCAGCCCGATGATCCATTTTGAAAAAACGACTCACACCTTTACGCCTGTGTTTGAGGGGGAGGAATTATCTCACACATTCACGGTATTCAATCGTGGAACGGCTGATCTTGACATAAAAAAAGTGACCCATTCGTGAGGGTGTTTTGTGGCCCGCTACGACAGGGCCATCCCTCCCGGCGGGACAGGGAACGTCACCTTGAAAATAGACAGCAGCAGTGTAAGGGGAGAGTTTGAAAAAAAGGCGATTGTCTGGTCCAATGACCCGGACCGAAGGAGCATCGCCCTCTATCTGAAGGGCCAAGTGAAGCCTCATATCTCTCTTGATCCGGGCGGCTACATCGCTTTGGTGGGGGCTAAGGGTAAGGTTCCCACAGGGCATGTCAAGATCATAAACAACCACGAAAGCCCCGTGAAGATCATTGGCGTAGATAACGACCTGCCGGATAGGGTCAGATGGCGCATTGAGGAAATCAAGCCAGGATTTGTTTATAGGCTGGAGGTTGAGGATATCTCCAAAGAGGAGGGTGACTATACCGCTCACCTGACCATCAGGACCGACAATCCTGAGAAACCAGAATTAACACTCATTGTCAGAGGTGAAATCAGGGAAAAGTGAGGAGGATGTAAAATATGGATTTTGATCTGACAGAAGAGCATAAGATGATCCGGGACATGTGCCGGGATTTCACCGCGGAGGTGATTGTTCCGAGGGCAGGAGAGATCGAACGTACAGGTGAATACGCCTACGATATCATCGCTCAGATGGCTGAACTCGGCATGATGGGTATCCCAATATCCGATGAGTACGGCGGCAGTGGAGGCGATTGGGTGGGGATGCATCTCTGCATTGAGGAGATATCCCGCGGCGATCCCATCTTTGGGGCGCTTTTAGATGTAACCACCAGTGTTGTTGCACAGGAATTAGATGTCTTTGGAACCGAGGACCAGAAGAGAAAGTGGCTGGTACCTATAGCCAAAGGTGAAGAGATCGGGGCCTTCGGCCTGACAGAACCGGATGCGGGGTCAGATGCCGCATCAATCCGGACCAGGGCCATTCTGCAGGGCGGCAAATGGGTCATTAACGGCACCAAACAGTTCATCACCAATATCGGTCTCGATAATGCGAGCATGATCATCATTGCAGCGGTTACTAAAAAGGCCGTTCAGGGTCCTGGACGTATCGCCACCTTCATCGTGCCAAAAAGTTCTCCGGGATTTGTTTTAGGGAAGCGATACGAAAAAATCGGATGGCATGGTTCAGCCACCCACGAAGTAATCTTCGAGGACTGCCCCGTGCCTGAGGATAATCTCCTGGGTGATCCGATTAAAGGTTTTTCTCAACACATGGCCGTTCTTCAGACCGGGCGAATAAGTATTGCCGCAATAGCTGTGGGATCTGCACAGGCCTGTTTGAATGAGTCCCTCCGTTATGCCAAGGAGAGGGTACAGTTTGGAAAGCCGATCGGCAGCTTCCAGGCAATCCAGTTCAAATTAGCCGACATGGCCGTGGCCATTGAATTGGCCAGGAATCAATACCTGAAGGCTGCATGGCTGAAGGACAGGGGACGAAAACATTCATTTGAGGCAACGACTGCCAAACTCTTTGCCTCTGAGATGTTAGAGAAAACGGCTTCAGAAGCGGTCCAGATACACGGTGGCTACGGATATATGGCAGAATACCCGGTCTCGCGATATTACAGGGGGGCCAAGGTATTGCAGATTGTGGAAGGCACATCTGAGGTCATGCGGATAATCTTAGCCAGAGAACTCGGGCTTTAGAAATGCGCAATCCACAATACTATTGCCGTGTCCTGAAAGTTCTTTCTACAAAATTGGCAATTTAAGTTGCCTGTGTAATAGTAATCGAATAACGATCAAGGAATGACGAGTGACGAAGGAAAACAAAGAATTTAACCTTCAGGATCGTCTCATTAATTTTACCGTCAGAATTATAGAATTCGTAATTCGGGACTCGGCCGTTCGATACTCGATTGTTGGAAAAATATGTTAGTAGGCTGCAGTTAATCCATATTGTCGACATTATCTAAGTAATTGTTGATATTATCAATATATTTAATTAGATAAGTGGTTTATACATGGCGAATATCCGGTCAATTTGTTTTGCGAAAATGTAAGAAAGAAATTTTGGGACGGTGCGCTATGGTTGACCAGGCCCAACTGTGACAAGCACATACTTTCCGGGAACAATAATCTTTTGCGCTGCGCCTTTGATCTCATCTAAGGTAACCGCCTTTATTTCTCGGATGAATTTGGGGAGGTTATTGTAGCCCAGCCCGTAAAGCTCGTCCAAGGCCATCTGCATGGCCTGACTCCCATTGGTCTGAAGCCCTATCTGAAAGTTTCCCAACAGATAGCTCTTTGCTCCCTCCAATTCCTTTTTAGTAAGGCCCTTTTCTCTAATTTTATCTAATTCTTCAAAAATGGCCTCTGTGGCGACAGCCGTCTTGCTGGGGTCGCATGCTAAGTAAGCGCCAAAGACGCCTGTTTCAAGCCCCGGACTCCTGAAGGCGGTTATGGCATAGGCGAGGCTCTGTTTATCCCTCAGTTGGGTGAACAACCTCCCCCCCTGTCCTGCAAGTGCAGTCTTGATCAGGGCCATGGGGGGGTTGTACTTGCTTTTCAGGCCTGCCCCGAGATATCCTATCACCAGATGTGTCTGGGCCCCCGGACGATTCAAATGGGCCTCTCTGGACTTCGCTAATGGGGGTTCAGGTGCCACGCTTGGAAGCTTATGTCCTGAGGGAGGAAAGGGCCCAAAGAGCGTTTTGACATAAGGGATCAATTGATCCTTTTTCAGGTCTCCTACCACTGTCAGGACAAAATTGGCGGGGATTGCTATAGAGGACTTATACCATTTCTCAAGGTCTGATCTGGTGATAGACCGGATGGTCTCCGTAGTTCCCAACCGGGGATGTCCGTAAGGATAGTTCGGGTAGAGGGTCTTATAAAACAGCTCAAAAAGCTGTGCCGTGGGCCGGTCCTTTTTGGCCTTAATGCCAGCAAGGACGTCCACTCTAACCTTGTCTATCTCTGATTGAGGGAAATCAGGATTAAGCACAACATCAGCCAGCAGTTCAAGCCCGGCATAAAGGTCCCGGCTCAAGAATTTGGCTGAAACTCCTATGCTGTTTCTTCCCGAAAACCCGTTCAGGGCACCTGCCCACGACTCTACAGTGGAAGCTATCTCTTGAGCGGTTCTCTCCCTTGTTCCCCGTGTCAGCATGTTGGCCACAAAGTTGGATATCCCCCACTTACCGGGCTTTTCAAGACGCGTTCCTCCCAAGAAAACCCCGACAATTGATACTTCGGGGAGGCGATGATTCTCTTTGATAATCAACCTCATGCCGTTAGAGAGGACGACCATTGCAGTATCCTTTTCTCCCTTAGGACTTTCCACTCCTTTAGGCGAGAGTGCCTGATCGGTCTGTGTGAATAGAGACGTAATCACGCTCTCATCAAGGGCGATCTCTGTTCCTTCGGGCGCCATGACCCCTATGGAGAGGTTTTCCGGCCTGAAGTAGTCTCTTGCAACACGGACGACATCATCGGATGTGACCTTTTTCAAATTAGTTAGATAGCGGTCGGCATTATACATGTCGCCAGTCATGGTCTGAAAAAACGCCAAGGTCCTTGCCTGTCCTGCCATATCTTCCATATCAAAAACAAAATCGGCCTCAGCAATGGTCTTGGCCCTCGTCAACTCCGACTCGGACACCGGTTCGCGGGTGATCGTAGAGATCTCCTTCCCAATGGCCTCAAGTGCGGAATCAAGTTTGTCAGGGCTGAGGGTTGCGTCTAAGGAAAAGAGTCCAGGGTCTGCAAGGGCATAGGCCCCCGTACTGACACCGTAGACAAGATCGGCATTCATTTTCAAACGGCTGTATAGCCTTGAGCTTTTACCATGACCAAGAATAGTTTCTAAAATATCCAGAGGGTACATATCCTTGTGGGTCAAAGAGGGTATGTGCCAGACCATATTCAGGTAGACCTGCTGAACCTGCGCTTTCTTGATGATTTTTCTAAAAGCGGTCTGCGGTGGTTCTTCCGGTCTAAAAGGCGTCTTTCCTCTCCTCTGAGGAAAATTCCTGACAAGGGCCTTGATGGTTTTGAGCGCCTCTTCCGTATCAAAGTCCCCAACCGCTACCAGGACCATATTGGCGGGGGTATACCACTTGTCCATATAGTTCAGGATGGCCTCCCGGTCAAAGGACCGAATTGTCTTTTCATATCCGATGATCGGGCGTTTATAAGGATGCTTCTTGTAGCACAGTTCCATTATTGCCCGACCCAATTGCCTCTCAGGGATATCCAACGACCGCCGATATTCCTCTAAAACCACCTCCTTTTCCCGCTCAAGCTCCTTCTTGTCGAAAAGGGAGTGCTGCACAGCATCTAATAAGACATCTAAGCCGGTAACAAACTGGGCGCTGGCAATTTCCACGTAGTACACGGTCCTGTCAAATGAGGTATAGGCATTGATGTGACCCCCGGAGACCTCAATGGCCCTGGCGATTTCCCCGGTTTTTTTAGAGGGAGTACCCTTAAAAATCATATGTTCTATAAGATGTGTGATCCCTGCCTCTTCCTCTGTTTCGTTGGCGCTTCCTGTCTTGACCCATACCTGGATGGCCGCTACAGGTGCGCTGTTGTCTTCTTTGAGTATGACTGTAAATCCGTTATCTAATATGAATCTTTTTGCCCCCTCAGTCACCGAAGCGGCATTGAGGTTGGTCACGAGCCCTACAAGGATTAAGGCCCAGATCAAAAGGGTGACAGCGCAACATCGGGCTCTCTTACTGCACTGATTTTTTTTATCAAAGAGTTTCAAGGGATTAGTCCTCCTCCTAAATATAGTCAGATATGGTATGCTTTTTTTTCTTGACATACTATATATTGTATGTAAGATAGAAACTTCATGATGATTTTTGAAGTATGGTCCTTTATTTATCTCAGAATAGGCGTAAGATCTGTAAAAGCGATTTCTCAGCTCACGCTCTTAAATCATTGATCAATAATTGAATGTCCGGCCATAATTCATATGTATCTTATTTTCGGGAAACAGGCAAGGTAAAGGCATCGAGCTCAGATTTTTTTCTTAATCATAATCTTAATCTTAATCGTAATCGAACATTCCTAAAATAGACTGTAAATGAGTATGATTATGAACTTTCGAACGTACTGAACAGGAGGATGTCCATGGGTCAACAAGGGAAGAGCTTAGTTACAGATGAGGAAGCCTTTGATCTCGGTGCATACAGGTTGGACGACAACCGGTTTTCTGATCTTTTGGTCAGGGAAAACCCTATCAATACAGACCAGGCCATGGACATCAGCAGATTTCTTCACAAAGAGATCGCCAAGATGGAAACCGAGACCATTACCATGTCTGTTATAGAGGCAATGATCGAGGCAAAACTGCTTGAATTCGGACTTTCCAAGACCTCCCCGATCCGGTTGGACAGGTCTATTTTCATAAAAAAAGGTCTGGCGCT
>JAUWPC010000374.1 GCA_030611815.1 Desulfobacteraceae bacterium | reverse complement strand
TTTTATTCCATCCCTTCCCCTTCCCTAATACCGATCTGGCTTGAAAGCCTCAAGAAAGAAGTCCTTTTGTACAAGGGGCAGTTTGACCCATTTGACAGTCTCTATGTGGGGGGCGGCACCCCCACCTTCCTAAAGGCCGGGGTATTGGCAGATCTGATTAAGCATCTCTTTACCCACTTTGATTTTGCCCCTGATACCGAGGTTACGGTCGAAGCAAACCCCTGCAATCTGACAGACGAAAAGACTGAGACGCTGAGAGACTTAGGAGTTAACCGGGTCAATGTAGGGGTGCAATCCTTTGACGATCGTGTGCTCTCGTTCTTAGGAAGAAGACATGGAATAAAGGATGTCAACGGGGCGCTGAACCGCCTGAGACGCTTCGGATTTGAAAATGTGGGTATCGATCTTATATACGGGTTTAAGGAACAGGGTTTGAAAGGATGGCTAAACACGCTCGATAGTGCTCTTTCTTTTCAGCCGGAACACATTTCATGCTATCAACTAACTTTTGAGAAAAAAACGGTTTTTGGAAGGCTCAGAGATAAAGGCCAAATCGAGCCCCTTATAGAATCGGAAGAGGCCGCCTATTTCCTGGCAACATCACAACATCTTGAAATAAATGGCTATATTCATTACGAAATCTCCAATTTTGCAAAGAACGATCTCTGTCGCTCCCGCCACAACCAAAAATACTGGCGGCATATCCCATACTTGGGTCTCGGTCCGTCAGCCCATTCATTTGATGGAAAGAAGCGTTGGTGGAATGTCCGGTCCATCAAGAAATATCGTGCTGCAGTAGAAAAGGGCAGGCCCCCGGTTGAAGGGTGGGAAAATCTGACCGATGAACAGTTTAAAATTGAGTCTTTAGCCCTCGGGTTAAGGACCAGCGCAGGGGTAAATCTCAGAGCTGTCAAACATACCCCTCAATCAGACGCGGTACTATCAAGACTTCAGGCCTCAGGGCTCGTGAAGGTTATTGATGGGAGGATAATCCCGACGAGGGACGGGTTCCTCGTGGCGGATCAACTCCCGGTCTGTTTCTTTGAGGGAGTATAAGCAAACCGGTATAGGGCGTTCAGATTCCTTTTACCATGTCTCATCAACGATGAGACCTTACACCCCTCATGATCCACCGTAGCCGATCTTTACCTTATCTCCCTCTACAATAACCGGTACTTTCCGGGCGCCATTTGACAGCCGGAGCATTTCTTCGAGTTTACCCGCCTCTTCCCTGACATCTACATAAACAGCGTTGCTGTATGCCGACCTGGCATTCGTTGTGAAGGGTCATCCTGCCTTCCCGTAAATAATCACTTTTTCTTTCATTTCCGCTCCTTCTTCAGAGATAGTCAAATAGTTGATTCCCGGCGAACTCAGCACCTCCACTATATCAAGTATTTGATTATCAGGCCAGTCTTAAAAAAAGACACGAAGTTCCTTAACTTTAGGCACTTCAAACTTTAGGCATTTTAGGCACTTAACTTAGTTCAGTTATCACCCCCTGCAAGGGTCCTCTCAAAGAGATTAAGATACTCTTTCGCCGAACGATGCCAGGAGAAATCCTGATCCATTGCCTCCCGTATCATTTTTTGCCAGAGATCGGGCTGTTCGAAGGTCTTGACAGCACGTTTTACCCCCTCCACCAGATCCTCTGACTGAAACCGATCAAACTTAAAGCCTGTGCCCTGGCCCTTTTTTTCCTCGGGATCAACGACCGTGTCTTTGAGGCCGCCGGTGGCCCGCACAACAGGGATGGTCCCATATTTAAGACTGTACATCTGTGTCAGGCCGCACGGTTCATAAAGGGATGGGATAAGAAACATGTCGCTTCCTGCTATGATCTTGTGGGCGAGGCCGGGATCAAATCCCAATTTGAGGCCAAAACGATCCGGATAACGGGCCTGAAGGTCGAGAAACAGGTCCTCGTATACATCATCGCCCGATCCTAAAACAACGAGGCCCAGACCCATGGCAAACAGCTCATCTGCGGCCTCTGCCAGCAGGGCGCAACCCTTCTGTTCCACCAGGCGGGTAACCATCCCGGCAACGGGCCTGTCCATCAGCCCTGGGTCAAGCCCCATCACCTTAAGAAGATCTTCCTTGCAAAAGGACTTGCCGGTGAGGTCCTGTGGGGAATAATTGGCAGCGAGATATTTGTCAGTTTCCGGGTTCCACACCCGGTAATCCACACCATTCAAAATGCCGTGAAGACGTTGTTTGATCGAGCGCATCAGACCGTCTAACCCAAAGCCGAATTCCGGTGTCTGGATTTCCAGGGCATAGGTTGGGCTGACAGTGACGACTCTCTTTGCGTAAACGATTCCGGCCTTTAACAGGCTCATCCGGCCGTAGAACTCAAGCCCATCCATCCGGTAGTACTTATCCGGCAGACCGATATTCCCAACCTCTTCACGAGGGACCAGACCCAAATAGCCCATATTATGAATAGCAAAGATCCCTGCCGAACCTGGCAAGGCCCCCTGGTCTAAGAGGGCCATTACCAGCCCGGTCTGCCAGTCGTTTGCTAAGATTACGTCCGGGCGCAGAGAGAGTGCCGAGCAGAGAGCGGGGATGCTGCGGGAAAAAAAGATATACCGCTCCAGGTTGTCAAAATATTCCCCCTTGTTAGTCCCGTAGATTCCATTCCTGTCAAAAAATTCATCCCGTCGCACCAGGTATATCGGCACATCACGATCCAGTTCACCCAAAAGGATATCCCCTGTCAGATTTTTCTTCCCCAATATTACAGGCAGGCCCTCAGCCGCAACTTCCCATTCCTTGATCCGTTTCAAGGCGGGTCGGTAGCCCGGCAGTGCCACCGAGACCTTGCAGCCCAGTTCAGTTAAGGCTATGGGCAGGCTTCCGATGACATCACCTAAGCCGCCGGCCGTGGCCAAAGGTGAGGCCTCCGATGCAATAATCAATATTTTCATAAGACCTCTTTCCCCCCGCTAACACCTCTTGCACCGTCCCAAAAGTTCTTTCTTACATTTTCGCAAAACAAGTTGACCAGATATTCGCCATATGTAATCCACTTATATCTTTAAATATATACTAATATATTGATTATATATAACAATTACTTAGTGCCCGAACGAAAACTAGGATTTTTCGTTCAGATCA
>JAUWPC010000348.1 GCA_030611815.1 Desulfobacteraceae bacterium | reverse complement strand
CGAACATTCGAACGGAACGGCAAAAAAACAGGTCAGCATTTCCTTGCCTTCAGAGAGCCTTAGGTTCGCTTGTTCGGTTGTTCGGTTGTTCGTCACTCGATTGTTATCTTTTAAAATGTTCTTAAGTTAATGACATTGACTTTAAACCTTGAACTTTAAACTTTGAACTTTAAACCTCACTCATAGACCTGGTCTGGCAACTCCATCTCAACCGGTTTGTATTTTATATAGAGGCCTTTCTCGAGATAAGGCTCCTTTATGATTATTTTTTTTTCGGTAATTGCTATTCTCGACACCACGCCACCGTTTGTTCCGATGTGGGTCCCCTTTTTTAGCACAAATCCCCTCCCCCTCTCATCCCTGACCATGGCCCATGCCACATCCCCGGCCTGAATAATTGCGGTCACGGTCAACTGGGAAAGACCCAGGTTCTGGAGCTCGGTTTTGGCTTCCTTGAGGGCTTTCAACCTCTCTGCCGCTGCGAGTTTCTGCCGTTTCAACCTCTCTTCGGCTGCGACTTTTTGCCGTTTCAGCCTGTCTTCACCCTCGAGCTTTTTCTTCCTCTCATCTTCGATTTTTGCTGAGGCCTGCTGTCCGCGCTTTACGAGATAGGAGAGAAAGGGGTCGGGGATCTTCCCGGGGTCAAAAGGAATCTTTTCCGGTCGCATTTCCTTGTACACCGGCTCGGCGGTTTCTTTAGAAGAGCCCCCGTAGGCTAAACCCACAAAGAACACCAGACAGGTCATGGAGACGATACAACTTAAGATAATCTTTTTCCGGTTTGCCATTTTTGATCTTCTCAATCCCTAAATCGACAATCGACAATCATAATCAAATCCGTTGGATGCCCTGGTACGCATTCAGTTTTTCATGATCAAAAACTTTAGACATCATTAAGAGCCTTTTAGATTACGATTATGATTAAGATTATGATTATGAAAACAATTTTCGGAACCTGCAACCCGCAACTCGTAACCCGTTGGCTTTTCACTCAACAATCAACAGTCAACAATCAACAATCCAATTACTTCTTTTTCTTATCCTTTACTTCCTTTAGTTGTTCGGCCTCGGTCTTAAATCTGTAAGTTATGGCCGTACACTTGGTGACCAAGTCTGTGGAGAGTGGGGTTTTTGGCTTCATGGAGATATTCACTATGTTGACTATCCGGGCCATTCTCCTCACTTTATCAAAGAAAAGGGCCACATCCCTGTATTTGCCGCCAACTTCTATGGAAACAGGGATCTTAACATAGAAATCCTGTGGCGCTTCTTTGCCCGGGCTGAAAAGCCTGAACTGGAGCTTTGAATCGACACCGAGCTGGCTTATGCCTGCGAGGAGGCTTGGTATTTCTCTCTTATCGGGCAGGATCTTGAGGGCTTCCTCAAATAGTTTTTCTACCCGGGCATACTCATCTCTGAACCTTGCCAGATTTTTTGCCCTTGCCTTTGTCACGGTAATGCGCTGTTTCAGCTCTGCAATCGCCTTTTGAGTCCGGTTGATTTCGGCAGTATTGGGCATGTAAACAAAATAGAAAAAGGCGCCGCTTAGGAGAAGCAGGGTTCCTACAAGAATCAAAATCCTGTGGCCCTGTTTGATCTTCTGGGTTGTTTTGAAAATGGCCTCTAAGGCAGGCCATGACCCTGTTCCCCTCAGCAAGGGCATTTAACGCCTCCTCCCGGATTGGCCTTTTTTGGGTTTCGCTTTAGGTTTATCCTTGTGGAAGACTGTCTTGCAGGCCAAAACAAAGCTGGCCGCATTGAGCTTGTGCTCTGGAAAATTTTGCAATTTTGTAGTCTTTAGGTCTACAGATGTTATCTGCTTCTTTTTCTCTAAGTTGGTCATGAAGAGGGCCACAGTATCATTGTCCATGGCGCTTCCCCTGAGGGTCAGGTTGCCGCCCTTTTCCTCGACAGCACTAAGCCACAGCCTGTCTATTGGAACTGATGCGGCGATCTCCTCCAAGAGCCGGACCGGTCCCGATCTCTGCTTTTCAAGACCCTTAATCACGTTAAATTTATCCTGTATCTCCTTTGTTCTCTTTTTTATCCGGGCCATCTCTTGCGTGACCTTGGCATATGCGGCCATTTCACTCTTGAGCTGCTTTTCCTGGCCTTTCAATTTAGTCAACTCACTGCCGAGACTCAGGTATAAATAAAACATCAGTGTCAGAAGGCAGACAACAGAGAGGAAATAGACGCTAACCTGCCTCCTGATGTTTTCCTGTTTTCTGGCCGCCCGGAAGGGCAAGAGATTGATTCTAATCATTTGTCGCCAATACTTCGCAAGGCCAGACCAACTGCCACGCCGGCCTTAGGTGCCATGTATTTCAGGTAGTTAGGGTCAAAAAGCTTGTTATCTGTTACGAGATTTTTAAAGGGGTTCATTCCGGTTACAGGGATCTCTGTCTCCTTCTCTAAATCGCGCTGAAAACCGAGAGTCTCGCAAGAACCTCCGGTTACAAAGATCCTTTCTATGGCCTTATCAGGATAGGTGTTAGCCACGAAATCGATCGCATGCTTGATCTCCTTAATCCATTCTAATATTGCACTGGCTATGACTTTTTCAATCGTTGCTCTCTTGTTATCATCTAAGCCAACGCCGCCCAACTTCATCTTTTCAGCTTCTTCAAAGGGCACATCGAACTCTGTCATAATCGCGTCTGTTATTTGGGCGCCACCGTAGGATGAGTCTCTGGAAAAGACGGATAGGCCCCTATGGACACTGTTTATTCCCAGTTCATTGGCCCCCACAGTGATAATGGCATAGCCCCCTTCAGGGTCGTCCAGGCTTATTTCAGCGGCATTCTGGAGGGCAAACACGTCTATATCAAGCACTCCCAGGTTGAGATTGGCAGCCTGAATCAGCGCCATATATTCGTCGATAACATCGCTTTTACCGGCCACCAATAAGACGTCCATCTGGTCTGGAAACCCTGGCCCCTCCTTTTCATCGGCCGATTCCCCTATGGTGTCTCCAGTGTCGAGAACAGTGTAATCAAGATTCACCTCGTTGATTCCATAGGGTATATACTTTTCGGCCTCCTCTTGAATCGCTGTTTCTATTTCCGATTCCTCCATCTTGTCCAAAATGATCTTTTTTGAAATTACTGAGTAACCGGACAGGGAGACTGCCACATCCCTGTTTCTCACCTTCAAATTCCCGAAGAGGCTTCTTATTGCTTTGGAGACCGCTTCTACATCCTTTATAGAGCCTTCGACAATTGTGTGCTGAGGGGTCGCTATCATTCCAAAATTCCGGAGGACCCTCCCACGCTTGGAATACTCTATTTCGACCACTTTGATGCTATGCGAGCCGATGTCTAATCCGACCAGGTTGTTTTTCTTACTAATAGCCATGATGGTTCCGTGAAAAGTC
>JAUWPC010000198.1 GCA_030611815.1 Desulfobacteraceae bacterium | reverse complement strand
TGTGGTCATAAACTTGTCTTTTTTAGATTTTAATTAGCTGTCACGAAGTTCCTTAACTTTAGGCACTTCAAACTTTAGGCACTTTAGGCACTTAAATCAGCGTACTTTCCAGGACCAACAAAAACAAGCCACCTCCTCTGGGGGTGGTAATTTGATTCCATTACCGCCAGGTTTTTCTTTTTTTCCATCGGCGTTTGCCTCTCACTCCTTCTTCTTTTATCCCCATGTAAAACTCTTTAATGTCATCGCTTGCCATCAGGTTTTCACACGTATCTTCCATCACAATTCGTCCGTTTTCCAACACATAACCATACGCGCTGCTTTGCAGCGCCATGTTGGCATTTTGTTCAACCAGCAACATGGTCATTTTCTGTACGGTGTTTAACCGTTTGATGATGTTAAAAATATCTTGAACAAAAAGGGGAGATAGGCCCAGGGATGGCTCGTCTAACAGCATCAGTTTGGGACGGGCCATCATCGCCCGTCCCAGCACCAGCATCTGCTGTTCTCCTCCTGATAAAAGCCCTGATTTCTGTTTGCTGCGTTCTTTTAATACGCGAAAATAATCATAGACAACTTCCAAATCCTCATTAACCTTTTTTTTATCTTTTCGAACGTACGCTCCCATCAACAGGTTTTCCTGAACCGACAACAGCGGAAAGACCTCTCTTCCCTCAGGAACATGCGCTATTCCTTTTCGTGCAACCCAGTCCGGATTTTGCTTTTGTAGCTCTCTTCCCATAAACTCGATTTTTCCCTTTTGAGGGACCATGGCGCCAGATATAGTTTTCAAAATTGTGGTTTTACCCGCACCATTTGCGCCCAGAATGGTGACAATTTTCCCCTTTTGAACATCAAGGCTGATACCCCTAATCGCCAGTATCGGACCGTAGTAGGTCTCGATATTTCTTAAGGTTAATATGTTATCAGACATCTTTATCTTCTCCGAGATATGCCTTGATTACATCGGGATTCGTCTGAACTTCCTTCGGCGTTCCATCCGCTAATACCCGGCCGTAATTTATGGCCAGCACATGATCCGAAACCTGGGAAACCAAATTCATATTATGTTCTACCATAATCACGCTAATGCCCAACAATTTCTTGATATCATCTATCCAGAATGACATATTTTCTGTTTCGTCTACATTCAAACCGGATGCGGGTTCGTCCAGCAAGAGGAGTTTCGGTTCGGTACAGAGAGCTCTCCCTAACTCAACAATCTTTCGAACTCCATAGGGAAGATTTTGGATCAGTTGATTTCTGTAGTGTTGTAAATCTAAGAAATCTATCACATCTTCAACCTTCCTTCGAAGCTCCAATTCCATTCGTTTTACCGATGGAAGAAAAAACAAATCTGAAAAGAACGTTGACCGACAGTAAATATGTCGACCGATCAGCAAATTGTGAAGGACAGTGGCGTGCTCGAACAATTCAATATTCTGAAACGTTCTGGCGATTCCCAGGTTGACGACCTGGTGAGCCGGTAAACGGGTGATATCTTTATCTTCAAAAATAATCCGGCCTTCGGTCAGATTATATATTCTGCTGATAATATTAAAAATAGTTGTTTTTCCAGCCCCGTTGGGCCCCACAATGGTAAAAATCGTCCCCTTTTCGACATCAAAGCTGACATCGTTTACCGCTCTGATTCCGCCAAAATCTATTGAGATGTTTTCTGCCTTAAAAAACGTCATTGCACTCGCTCCGTTTTCAAATATGTTTTTTGACGTTTAAAGGTTGCTTTGCGGTAGAGTGGAAACATGTCAAAGAAGAGTTTAAATTTCACCCATCTGCCGTATAATCCCATCGGTTCAAAGATAATGAACAAGACCATGATAATTCCGAAAAGCCCCGGCTCCAGGCCAGGAAATTGACCTATCGCGGGTGGAAGATAATCTTTAGCAATAGCAATTACCTGGGGTAACAGTCCCACAAAAATGGCTCCAAAAATTGCCCCGTGAACAGTTCCCAGCCCGCCAACGACGACCATCATCAGGAGCTGAATAGACAAAAGGAAATTGAACGCGTCCGGAGTTAAAAAGGACAGCCTGTGGGCAAACAAAGCGCCGGCCAGGCCCGTAAAACATCCGCTGATAGCAAATGACTTGATTTTATAGATCGATAAGTTGATCCCCATACTCTCAGCAGAGATTTCCGAATCACGAATCGCGATAAATGCTCGGCCGCTGGGTGATCTGATAAGATTTAGTGTGCAATATAACACAGCCAGTAGAATTGCGAGACAGAGAAAATAAAAATGCCAGGTACTGTCCAGTTCGAATCCAAAAATAACAGGATTATCCACCGACATCCCACCTAAGCCGCCTGTAACTGATTTCCAGTGGGCAATTATCTCTTCTACGATAATCGCGAAAGCCAACGAGGCAATGGCGAAGTAGATTCCGGTCATTCTTCTTAATGGGACTGTTATTAAAGCGCCAACACCGAAACTGATAAGGCCGGCCAAAAAAATGGAAATTAAAAAAGGAACTCCCTTATGTAAAAAATATGCATTGGCATAAGCGCCTATAGCCATAAAGGCGGCATGACCCAAACTGGGTAGTCCTGTGAATCCGACCAGGATCATCAATCCCAACCCGGCAATGGCGTAGATGAAGATGAAGGCCATTTCACCGATATAAAACTCACCCAGAACAGCAGGCGCGATTAACAGGGCAAATAAAAGAACACCGTACCAAAAAATATACCCATTATGTTTTAGGAGTTTTATATCTTGAAGATAGGAGGTTTTGAAGATTATTCGCATGAATTAAACCCAGTTTTAAATTCGAAGTGTATCCAATTTATGGTTAAGATCATATTGACTGATTTTATTAGACCTTTTTTTGCTGAATCTGGGCGAAAAGACCCTTTGGACGCAAGGTTAATACCAAAAACATAATCAAATAGGCAGTGATTTCCTGGAATCCGGTTGGGAGGTATGTCCCGGCTAACTGCTCCGAGATTCCGATTATCAGGCCTCCTATTAATGCTCCCGGGAGGCTTCCAAAGCCGCCAATGACCGCGGCAGCAAAAGCCTTGATTCCAATGAAACCCATTTGTGGGTCTACCAGCGAGATGGGGGCCATTAATGTCCCTGCTACAGCAGCGACCAAGGCACTGATGGCCCAAATTAGAGAAAAGACTCTCTTTACAGGAACCCCCATATAATACGCGGCCAACTGATTTTGAGAAGAGGCCTGCATGGCAATCCCGAGGCTGGAAAATTTGAAGAAGAGAAACAATATAACAGAAAGGACGATGGTTCCGGCGATGACAACAAGATACTCCTGACCGATGACCAGACCCTCAATATTAGCCATTTCCCCTGAGTAGGGTGTCTCCAGCGAAAGAATGTCTGATCCCCAGATCCCGCCAGCCACTGCGCGTAAGATAAAACCAATACTAATGGTTAAAATGATAATAGAGAGCTGGGATTCACCTATCATTGAGCGAATGACTAACATATCAAGCAGATAGCCGAAAACAGCCATGGAAATAATCGTTAAGAGGAAACCAAGCCAATAAGGTAAGTCAAGAATCCCTATATACGTCACTGCAAAAAAAGCACCTAACATCAACAGATCTCCCTGGGCGAAATTTACGATCTCTGTTGCCTTATAAATTAAAACAAACCCCAGGGCGATAAGTCCATAGAGACACCCCTGGCCCAATCCGGTAATTAAAACCTGTAGAAATTCCAACTGTTTCCTCTTTTTCTCAGAGTCCTACGATATTGACACTGATCAGGTTCATGGCCGGAAATCCGCCCATATTATGGGTGAGCCCGATCTTGGGATCTTTGATTTGTCTGTCCCCGGCCTTCCCCTGAAACTGCTTGTACATCTCATACATCATCCTCAAACCAGACGCACCAATGGGGTGACCGAAGCACTTGAGCCCCCCGTCAGGCTGGCACGGGATCTTGCCGTCCAGGTTGAAGAATCCATCGCGAACGTCATTGCCTGCCTTTCCCCGTTCCGATATCCCCAGATCTTCGTACGTCACGAGCTCTGTGATGGAGAAGCAATCATGAACCTCCATCATACTTATCTCTTGTCTCGGATTCTTGATACCGGCCTCTTCGTATGCCCGGGCAGCACACTTCACAGCAGTCTTAACATATGTCCCATCCCAGTCGGTGTACATTAACTCCTCGCCGGAACTCAAGGCGATCTGCATCGATTTGACATAGACCGGATCAGGGCGGAAGTTCTTTGCAAGATCGGCCCGGCAGACAATGGCTGCGGCTGCGCCGTCACTTACCCCGCAGCAGTCAAAAAGACCAAGAGGCCAGGCAATCATGGGGGCCTTCAAGATTTTCTCGACAGATACTTCCTTTCTAAGGTGGGCCTTCGGGTTCCTGGCACCGTTTTCATGGCTCTTGGCCGACACCATGGCAAGGATCTCCTTCCCCTCATCTGGACCCAGACCGTACTTTGCGAAATAACGCGTTGCCATCATGGCAAATCCACCTGGCGCGCTGATATTTGGAAAAATCAGACGATTCTTTGTTCCCAATAGCTGGGAAAAATCCGGGAGCCCCCCGTATCCAGTGTCCTTGAGTTTTTCAGACCCTAAGGCAAGACATATGTCGTAGGCCCCCGAAGCCACAGCATAGACCGCCCCCCGCAGGGCCTCTGACCCTGTGGCACAGAAATTCTCGACCCTGGTTACAGGGATAAAGGGCAGTTTCAGGGTAAGACTCAAAGGTGTGGCAGACTTGCCCACATTGACTTCATCAAAGCATGAACCAAACCATGCGGCCTGAATCTCTTTTTTTTCTATCCCCGCGTCCTCAATGGCCTCCTTGAATGCCTCTACTATCAGATCTTCTGCCCCGGCATCCCAGCGCTCTCCAAACCGGGTACAGCCCATCCCTATGATAGCAACTTTATCTTTAATACCTTCCGCCATTATTACATCCTCCTTGTCCTAACTGCTTATATATACTTTGATTAATCGGCCTAACGCACTACCTCAGATAGTGGTACCATAATAAGGTTCTACCAGATAAAAAGTCACGAAGTTCCTTAACTTTAGGCACTTTAAACTTTAGGCACTTTAGGCACTTAAATCAGTACACCTGTGTCCCGGATCTACCCCCTATTCCATCACCGGCACCGCTTTCCAGAAATACCCGTGGATACCCGACTTTTCGTCCACATATTTTTTCCTAAAGCTCATCTCTATCGGCATGTCCACCTTCACCTCTTCCAAATCCACGTCGGTCAGGTCGAACCAGAACCGGCCTCCTCCTTCAAAGTCGACGATACCATAGATGGCAGGAGGATTGGGACTGAAGGCCAGGTTGTCTCCTGTGTAGGTAAACAGGGTACCTTTCCTGTCTGAAAAACGGTATGGCTTCATCTCGTCAATTGCCCCACAATCAGGCTTGACGCATACCCTCTGGGCCGGATACTGGGGTGTTCCACACGCCTTACAGCAACTGCCATACAGACCCAGGACCTCTTTTCGATTTCTCCACAGCGCGGAAAGGGCTGTAAAAGCAACTGTATCACCTCGGATACCCTTTTCCGTGGGCAGAAGGTTTCTAAAGGCGGCCATCTTTTCGTAGCTTCCCAATTCCCGTCTCGTTGTCAGGTGCTTACTGATGCCTCTCCGGTTGCCCCTGGTCTTTTCGATCTCCTCTGTGACCTCGAATAGCACGGCATCGGCCCCGGCGCCATATCCAACAACGGCGATCCTATCCCCCGGCTTTGCCTCTTCTAAGGCCCTGACAAGGTGCATCAGGGGATCTGCGGTCCCGGCATAGCCAACCTGGCCGAGGAGCGGCGCTACCAATTGAGATTCAGAAAGCCCGAGGACTCTCGCGATCTTCTTGAAGTCACCCGCATACAGGCAGGGATAAACAACACTCGAAAGCTCACTCGATTCAATGCCGCATTCCTTTGTCAGACCTTCAATTGCCTCCACGATGAACCGGGTATACCCCTCATCCCTTATGAATCTGTCTTCCCACTGTTGGTCAAATCTCTGCCCTGTACCTCTCCAGTGGTCCACAAAGTCGTATGATACCGAAAATGACCCGACAAACTCGGCAACCACAGCGTCGTCCCCGATCAGGAGCGCTGCTGCTCCGTCTCCAAAGATCTCTTCCTGGGCGCTCCCGGCCTTACCTATCCTCATATCACCAGCACAGACCATCACGTTCTTCGCCGATCCGGCTTTGACTGCATCGACGGCGGAAAGGACGGCCGTGGTCCCCCCCTTGAGCGTGTCGGTAATATCCGCTGTTCGAATATCTGCCCGACAGTCAAGAGCGGTTGCAATAATCTCGGCACTCTGTCGTTCAGCATACGGGGATGTTGCAGTGGCAAAGAAAACTGCATCAACTCCTGCCCGGTCGATTCCACTAAGGCAATCTATGCCGGCCGCCACAGCCATGGTCACGCTGTCTTCATCATAGTTGGCCACGGCCTTTTCCCCGGGCATAAAAGTAGCGGGGTTCAGCCATCCCATGGCCTTGTAAATAAGTTTTCGGTCTATCCTGTATTTCGGTACATAGGCGCCATATGAAACAATCCCTGACATAT
>JAUWPC010000034.1 GCA_030611815.1 Desulfobacteraceae bacterium | reverse complement strand
ATCAACACCTTGGACGGGAAGGAAGCCTTGCTGGCACACATCAACGTTTCTGGTCGGTACAGGGTCGGAAGATACGGAGTGGTTCTTGAAAGCGTGGATAGCGTTGCTGTTCCATCTATGATCCCCAAAACCCAAAAGGGGTCAGTGGTGGTTGACGAAATCGGGAAAATGGAGTGTTTCTCATCTCTTTTCAGGAAAACGGTCCTGGATGTCCTCGATATGCCTAATGTTGTCATCGGCACGATTTCGCTGAGAGGTGGCCAGTTCATCAAGAGAATCAAAGGTCGCAGCGATGTCCTGGTTGTTGAGATATCCGAAAAAAACCGCGATGAGTTACCAAATACCTATGACAGATTGTTGAAACGAACGGGGTGAAAGGGAGCATCCATTTCTCAAGGTCCGGCCACGTTCAAGCTGACCCCGTCTTTCATTAAGGGGAATGCATTTAGGGGAGTGAAAGGGGGAAGATCTTTAATATTTGAATAATTTGGAATAAAGTATATTTGAAAATAAGGGGACGCAATACTTACTTGGCTCCTCACACGAATTTGTGGGTTTGTCTGAACTGATATTTTAATATTAGACAGGATTCACAGGATTGATTAGATCTATTGCTTTCTCTGTTTCCGGACGAAACAGAGAAATGGCAATCCCGCTTTCAGCGAGAAAGAGAAGCCAAAGAAGCCGATTGTATTATTGCCGGACGATGTCGCTTATTCATTGTATTTTTATTGCCAAAAGAACTCCCTCGAAGAGGGATTTTGGGTTTTTGCCTTTCTTCTGGAAAGGCAAAAAATCCTGAGAATCGTGTAGATCCTGTCTAAGTAAGATAATAGGGAGCTTTATGATCAGCGAAATAATTTTATTATATCAAACCCTTACAGGATGTAAATTGGAATATTTGCCCACAGATTCTCCGAAGGAGCCAAAAATATGAAGAGTTTTGGAATCGTTCGCTTCATTGCCGTGACCGCGTTTCTGGCCTTTTCCTGGGGGTGTCTCGGCAACCGCGCCATCACAGTGCGGGACAGCTCGGGTGCCAAAGTTGCCCTGAAGGAATCCCCAAGCAGGATAGTTTCAACGGTACCATCCAACACCGAGATCCTATACGCACTGGGCCTGAAAGATCAGGTCGTTGGTCTCACAAAATATTGCGCAAAGACCTGCGACACGAGGGGAAAGGTGATCATCGGAGGGTGGGTCAACCCTGATTGCCAAAAAATCCTTGATCTGAAGCCGGACCTCATCTTTGCATTCGGGGGGATACAAGGAAAATGGCATGATAGATTGCGTGATATTGCGCCAACGTACTGTTTCGAACCGACCACGGTAGAAGACACGCTCCAAGCTGTTCTGGACATAGGCCGACTGACCAAACGCGATCAGAAAGCAAAGGAAATCGTCAAGCAGCAGCGCGAAGTTCTTGCTCGCATCCAAGCCAAACTTTCGTCGGTCCCACCAAAGGAGAGGCTGCGCGTAGCACGCATATTCGGAACGAACACCAAGGTCAGGACGGTAGGCAGAACGTCTTTTTTAACCGACGTCATAAAACTCGCTGGCGGAATGAATGTCTTCGGCGATGTAGCCGACGACTATGTCCAGGTCACGTTCGAGCGATTGGCTTCTTTAGACCCCGATGTCCTCATCGTCCACGGTGAGAAAAAGGAGGAAAAAAAGAAGATAGCTGCTTTCGGGAAAAGCCCCGAGTTCAGCAAACTGAAGGCGGTGAAGAACGGTAGAGTGCTCGTTTACTCATGTGATTACATTTGTCACCCAAATGCTGCCATCGCCGACACCGTCGAGATGGTCGCCGGGGGCCTCTACCCGAACATCTTCCAAAGGCACAAGTAGTATCTATTAGTCCGGCAGCGAGTACTCACGGCGCACTGGACGTTAAGGCCCCCATGAGTCAAAAAAAAGGCGTTCCATCAAATTATAAGGGAATGCCTTTTTCTATTTTGATAAATTGTCTACCTTAACGGTTGTAAAAAGCCTTGTTTCAAATTTTCTGGGTTTGAAGACTGTTGACTAATGAATATCGCTCAAACAGCTCCGCAAGCTCTACTTTTAAGAGGTTGGCCTTATCCACCGCCTTCAAGTATCCTTCTTTGAAAGAATTGATCCGATCCATGGTCTTTGGATATTCTTCACGTAATATTGTGACCCTCTTCTCAATATCCCTCCCATATTCATCTCTCAGGGAACTAAGTCCACTTTTTAGAGCCATTACATACTCTTCTTTAAGGGCAGCAAGCTTTTTAAGAGTCTTTTCATATTCAATCCTAAGGCTGCCCGCCATACTCTCTTCGGTGCACAGGTATTGCTCTTTCAATTCCTGCAGCAAGTCCTTTACTGAAATTATTTTATCAACCCTAAAGGCATTGCTTCCGGCAAAGGCAAAACCATTCTCCAGATCCCCTTTCCTGGCATTATCAAGCGCCAGGGAGATACAATAGGGCGCGGTTTTGATTTCACAGCTTTTAAGGCATTTCCAGGCACACTTGTGGCCCATCTTTTTCCCTGCTGAAATATCCATCAAGAATTTGTTCCGGATAGCCCGGCCCGGCATGCCTACAGGGCTCTTGATAATTTCTATATCGCCTTCCTTGCAGGAGACATAGGCCTCTTTGAACCTGATGTCGGCGTCACATTCATGTGTGGCCACGAACCGTGTCCCCATCTGGACACCGCTCGCTCCAAGTTTGAAAAGTTTGTAGATATCAGCGCCGGTATAAACGCCGCCTGCGGCGATTACAGGGATGGTCCTGCGAAGTTTATTCTCATAGGTCTTTATCTCGGCAACTACGTCGGGCAAAACAGATTCAAGCGCATAATCAGGATCATCGATTTGATCCTCTTTAAATCCCAGATGCCCCCCTGCCTTTGGCCCTTCCACAACAACACCATCAGGTATATCATCATACCTTTTCAGCCAGGATCTGAAGATAAGCCCGGCGGCCCTTGCTGAGCTTATAATAGGAACCACTTTGACTCCGGCTGATCTGAAATCTTCAACAGGGATCCCCTTAATCGGGAGCCCGGCTCCAAGAAAGACCATATCGACCTTTTCTTCGATTGCGACCATAAGAAGGGCATGGAAATCCTGCACAGCCACCATAATATTGACCCCAATGATGCCCGAGGTCTTCTCTCGCGTCTTTCTTATCTCTTTTCTTAAGGCAACAACATTGGCATCTTTATGTTTGGCATAATAATCAGGGTCAAGCATTCCTATTGAGTTTGCAGCTATTACGCCTATGCCCCCTTCATTCGCCACTGCAGAAGCCAACCCTGACAGTGATATTCCAACACCCATTCCTCCCTGAACAATGGGGAGTTGCGGAACAGAATCACCGATTCTTAATTTAGGAATTTTGGACCATTGAATTCGGGAAATATCGAATTTTGGCCACTCTATTTTTCCGAGGTCAAATTTTGGCATCTGTAAATTTGATAACATATTGAAATCCACCAGCAAATTCTCCTTCTTCGGAATACAGGATGATTGGGCCTGTATGTCAAGATTATACAAAGGACCGGATCCGACGGTCAGGCCGACTCATTAAATCATATATTCTAACTCCGTTGAGAGAAAAAGACAAGGCCTTTTTCTCTGAGAGGCACGATAAATTTGTTCTACCCGGAAAAGGCTTCTTAATTGAGGTTCTTCGCTTTTGCTCCAAAATTAACCTCCTGATATTTAAACGTTTTTAAGCAGTTCATTGGCTCACCGGTTTTGCTGTCTATTCCTTTGGTTTCATGTTTACCCCAATCTGCATCGACGCCAGATGTTTCACCTGAGTAGAATAGGGGTCATTATGTTGCGAGTTTTATGTGTTTACTTCGCCCAAAACTATAGTTGACATTTCATAATACAGGCGGTAAATATAATTAGTCGCTAGGGGTGGGTTATAACTGAGAGCTGGATAGACATCCTGCAACCCTTAGAACCTGACCTGGATAATACCAGCGGAGGGAAGCGGTACGATAACAGCGTTATCCTGCATTTCGTGCTCGGTGGTCCTTTGCAGCCGCTTTCTTCTTAGAGGAAGCGGTTTTTTTGTGCACATTAAAACTCCTTGAAGGGGGGAATAGCTATGACAAACAGCAAAGGGGTAAAACCGATTGAACAAGAGGGCCGTAACTTGGGCGGGATGGATTTTTTTCTCCTCTGGGCCGGAGCCGCAGTGTCCCTTGCGGAAATCTGGGCCGGAGGGCTCCTGATCCCGCTCGGATTTCTTACGGGCCTCCTGGTAATCTTCGTGGGGCACCTCATCGGGAATACGCCCCTGGCCCTCGGCGGGATTATAGGAACAAGGCTCGGCATCCCCACGATGGTAGCGGTCAGACCATCCTTCGGAATTCGCGGATCATATTTCGCGACGGTCCTCAATCTGGTTCAGCTTGTGGGGTGGACCGGAGTTATGCTTTGGATTGGGGGTCAGGCCGCACAGGCGGTGTGGCCTTTTCCCTTATTCGGATTTCGAGGATGGATCGTCATCGCCGGCCTTGCCACGACCCTTTGGGCAATCCTGGGGCATCGTTATTGGAAGTGGCTCCACAGGATAGCGGTAACCGCACTCATAGCCCTCTGTTGTCTTATGACTTATGTGGTGCTTCATGAGTACGGTCTGGGCCGTCTCATGGAGGTGCCCTCAAAAGGGGGGCTGCCCTTTATGGTAGGCCTTGATCTCGTCATTGCCATGCCCATCTCCTGGCTCGCCCTGGTGTGTGATTACTCGCGATACGGCAAAGGCACGAAATCGGCCTTCTGGGGTACCTGGATAGGCTATTTCATCTTTAGTTCCTGGATGTATGCCATCGGTCTCGCAGCGGCTCTTGCCACCCAGTCCCCGACACCGGACAGCATGGTGCTGGAGTTGATGGTGGGTATGGGGCTTGCCGCGCCAGCCATCATCATCGTCCTTTTCTCCACCTTTACCACTACCTTCCTTGACATATATTCCACGGCCGTCTCTGCCCTCAATATCTGGCCGGACTTGGGCGAGAGACGGGGTAGTTTTGCATGCGGCGTGTTGGGAACCGCGATCGCGTTGATGTTCCCTGCCACCGCCTACGAGGGTTTCCTGCTCTTTGTCGGTTCGGTGTTTTGTCCCCTGTTCGGGGTCGTTCTTGCAGACTATTTTTTCCTTCGGTCACAGAAATCTTTTAAGACCGGCTTCGATAAAGAAGATGGATACTGGTATTGGAGAGGATTCAATCCGTGGGCGTTTGTGGCGTGGGGGATAGGGTTTGGTCTCTATCACTTCCTTCAGCAGGCAACCGCCTGGGGCTCCTCCATCCCCAGCCTCCTGGCAACAGGGGTAATCTATCTGATCCTCATGCACCTCTTCGGCCCCGCGCAAGGGGATCGGAGGTAATTTATGAAACGGATATTGACCATAGCTGGTTCCGATTCAGGAGGCGGCGCAGGAATACAGGCGGATTTGAAGACCATCACGGTGTTGGGCGGCTACGGTATGAGCGCCATAACCGCCGTCACGGCCCAGAACTCAATAGGGGTGCAGGGAGTCCATCCCATACCCGTCGATTTTATCAAACTGCAGATGAAATCAGTCCTGTCTGACTTTGGCGCTGATGCGGCAAAGACAGGGATGTTAGCCTCCCCGGAGATCGTTACGGCCGTGGCCGAGCAGTTGAAACATTACCGGGTGGAACAATTGGTGGTGGACCCGGTCATGGTGGCAAAAAGCGGGGACACACTCCTGAACAAAGCAGCACAGGTCACGATGAGGGACGTGCTCCTCCCCATGGCCCACTTGGTAACGCCCAACCTCCCCGAGGCATCGGTGCTCTGCGGATTCCCCGTGAACGACCTCAATACCATGAAGGACGCGGCTAAGAAGATCCATGAACTGGGCCCCCCCTATGTGCTGGTCAAAGGAGGGCATCTGGAAGGAGATGCGGTGGACGTGCTCTTCGACGGGGAGGGCTTTCAGACCTATCAGTCTCCCCGCCTCAATAACCGGAACACCCACGGTACAGGGTGCACCTTTTCCGCGGCCCTGGCCACCTTTTTAGCCCAGGGCATGACGGTACCGGAGGCGGTATTGGAGTCCAAGAGGTTTATTACCCGTGCCATTGCCCTCGGACTGGACCTGGGCGCCGGGTGCGGCCCCACAAATCACTATGCCCAGGTGCTTCAATGGAAGGAGCGGGAACGCGTGCTTAAAGACCTGCGAGAGGCTGTGCATCGGCTGGCACATCAGCCTGTGGGGGAGTTGATCCCGGAGGTCCGCGCCAACTTAGGTTACGCCTTGCCCGGGGCCCTTGACCACGAAGACGTGGCCGCCATACCTGGACGGATCTCACAGGTGGAAGAAAGCCTCCTGATCTGCCGTGAGCCCATTTTTGGCGCCTCACGGCACATTGCCGGAGTGATTCTTGCGGCCATGAGGTTTGACTCCGAGATGCGCTCTGCCATGAACATCCGCTATTCCAAAAAGATGATTGAAGTCTGCCAGGGACTTGGGTTTCGGGCTGCCTCCTTTGACCGGGCCCAGGAACCGGAAGATGTGAAGGCCAGGGAAGGCTCTACCCTGGAGTGGGGAACCCAGCGGGCCTTGAAGGGTCTTGGTCACATCCCGGACCTTGTCTATGACGAGGGAGATGTGGGCAAAGAACCGATGATACGGATCCTGGGAAGGACCCCCTCGGAAGTGGTGGACAAGGTCCTGAGGATTGGGGTCCGATCTTGATTGGCGGACGGCCCCACAGGTGCGGCAAAAACAGTTATGAGGCAGGGCATACGATTGGAGACCTAAGCCCTGCTGGCGTAAGACCCCTCCGATCAGCATGATTCGCCGGCTCCCTTTTCCATCCTTAACATGACTTTTTCGCTCTTGAGGAATGTTTCATCGCATTGGCTCTTTCGAATATGCCTGTTGATTTAGGCACCCTTCATGCGTATAATTCTGGTATCGCTTTCGCGGCCCTGAGCACACCTCAAACGAATTGATTTGTGAGAGTAACACAAAAATGAAAAGAAACGTGGTAAGCCTGGGAAAAATTGCCCATAAGCTGAGAAGGGAGGGGAAGCTTAGAGAGGCGGAAGAGACATATATTCAGATGCTGCGTATCGATTCAGACAATGTATACGCCCTTGTGGGACTTGGAGATCTGAAACGGGGTGCAAGGTGTTTTGAAGAGGCAGCCGATTATTACAAAGGGTGCCTTGAGATCGAGAAAAATAACTGGCATGCCCTTGCAGGTCTTGGGGATGCCTACAGGGGGTTGGGAGATCTAAATAAGGCCCTGGAGGCATGGTACCGTTGTCTTAGCCTCCGGCCCGATGATCACAGGACCATGACGAGGGTGGCCGATGGCCTGAGGAAGAAGGGAGAACTGGAAAATTCAAAGAAATACTATTTCATGGCCCTTGAAAAATACCCATTTGACCCTTATGCCCTAATGGGTCTGGGACAGATAGCCCTGGAAGAGGGGGATGATAATGAGGCACTCGATTTCTTTGAAAGGGTCATTGAGATATCAGGAAATCCCGTCATAGGACTTACCTCAGCGGGAAACATATTTCGGAAACGAAAAGCATTCGGAAAGGCGATCGTTCTTTACGAAAGAGCCATTAAGTTTGATCCGGGGAATTCCCATGCCTGGCATGGAAAAGCTGATTGTCTGAGGGGGATGAAAAAATATCCATCCGCAATTGAAGCCTGGGAGATCGCCCTGGAACATGGCATGGATCAGAGAGCCGGCCTTACCAGGATTGGGGACTCTTACATCAGCCTTAACGAGCTCGATCTGGCGGAGGCAAGTTACAGGAAAGCAATTACCATGGGGTATGACAAGTATGCATACCTCGGAATTTCAAAAGTTCATGCAAGAAAAGATGCTCTCCATAAGGCCTTGGAGATTTTGTCAATGCTTCGCCACAGGGAGTCAGAGGATCAACGCATTTCCGAGGAGTCCAGAAGGTTCTTGGAAAGATATCCTGAACTCGAGCAATCGACACCTATATATGCTAACTGATCCCAAGGCTGGATTATTCCAGCATCACAATTGCAGGGCTAAATTTTCTCGCGATACAAAATAGCCTTGGCTGATTCTTTCTTGCGGTTCTCCCAAAATATCATAGTACATGCTCTATATCGTGCCAAGGCCGTTCCTTTCTGCCCATCAATGCGGTGGGCCCTCAATATGGGTTTTGATTCAATTTCTTGAGGCCCTAAACAATACCGCCGAGAACAGTGTTCACCCTGTTAAATAGTGCCTGAACGAAAACCCTCTTCAGGCACTATGTAAGCTTGTGAAGTGTTATCTCGGGAGGGCAGAGCAGGGAATGGGAGGAATGCCCTGCAGTTCGCTGCCTTTCTCAAAATGTCAAGAGCGTGGACCCAAATCCACTGCACCCGAGTTGTTTGCCAGGGTCGTCAGGATCTTATCCATTATGGGGCCATCTTCTCCCCAAAGCTTGCAGCTATTAATCAGGCTGGACAGCCCCTTGAATTCATCTAAGGAGCGAGGAATAGAGTGACGATTGCGGGAGTAGTGGGTCCAATACCCATGTAGAGCAGCGGTCCCCATAACCACAATGAGATGGGTCAGATGGTTACAACCCCGAACCCCGCCTAAAAGATGGGTCACCTTCTCGCTGTAACCTGACACGATCTGAAGACCGATAATCTTCTTCACCCCCTCCAAGGTGCTTGGACAGAGTTCATGTGGTGTTTCGGGCATCTCCGCTTCCGCATCGAGGATAGTAACAGGCCAACCCCCAATAAGGATCCGCACGCACATCAGGTGCACCACCCCGGGTTGTCGCGGTTCGCCGTTCCAGTGGAATCCCTGAACAAGCCGCTCATCTCTCAGCCAACCCTCGACAACCAATTGATCATTCTCTAAGGGATAAGTTCGCAACTCTAATCGCCTTTCATGGACCGGAGTTCCCCTAATAAGTTCCTTTAGTCGACTCATAAATATTCTCCATTGAGTTACCTGAGATAGGAAAAGAGGGCAACTCCAAGGACAAAAATGATTAACCCCATAACCCGTATGGTCTCAGGACTTGCTTTAATGAACCACCATTCCATTAGGGCCTTGGTCTGTTGTGGAGGCGCCATATAAAAATAGACCCCTTTTGATGTAGCCAACAATCCTAAAATAAAAATCAGCCAAAATATGTCTCTGTTGAAAAAAGCCCCGATTATCAGGATTACTCCGAAAATAAATGGCAAGAAAGACAACCGCTTCACCTTTTCGGTAAGAAACATTCTTTTGAAAATATCCCTTGTCTTTTCGGTAAAAACTATCAGGGATGTACCTGCGACGATCCATAAAAGAGCTATAACATAGAGTAATGCAGTCATCTTTACCTCCAGGTTGATAAATTCCGTTAGCTGTTTATGGGTTAAGGGTAAGGTGCATGGCGCATGGCGTTAGGAAGTCAACCAACGTCCAGTATCCCCGCTTAAAAACGGGATTTTCGACAAGTATCAAGTTTCCAGAATCCCCGCCAAAGTCGGGATCTTCAACCAGTACCCAACATCCAGTTATCCAGTATATTTTACATACCAGGGCTTAATTTGAAAGAAAAATTATGAGTGCAGGCCCAAATTCTTGACAATATAAGGCCTTTATGATAAAATAAATCTTTATTTAATTTTCAATTCCTCGGCATTCTCTTTCGACTGTCATGCGGAGCACTAAAATGAGCACAGACCAGGAACAATTTAAAGATGAGAAAGAAACCTGGGGAAATCTCCCGGATATTGATTCGACCAGGCCGCCTCATGAACCTGGGGTTCCCGGCGATCTATCTCCTGATGATGAGATCATAGACCTTGTAGACGTCATTACGAAAGGGGAAAAACCCCAGGATGTGGAGACTGATGATCGAGCTGATACCTTTGACTCTCTCGATTTTGATTTTAAAACCTCCAAGGATTTCGAGGAACCGGACCCAGATACCTTATCAGAGCTTCCTCAGGATGACTTGGCGGGGGTGATGACAAGCCTTGAGGATGCGGATAAAACCGATGAATCCGGGTCTACGGCCATTTCTGAAGGACTACCCGCTATTTCCACGGAAAGGCTTGAAGATATAATTACCGAGGCGGTCAAGGACGTTGTAGAGAGGGTTACAAGAGAAACCATGTCTGAGGTTGCTGAAAAGGTAATCAAAGAGGCTATTGAAGGCCTGAAGCAGAGTCTTGAACCACCGCCGGCGTAGCCGTTGGTTCCAGCGGTTTTATCAAAAACCCCATAAGAGCGAATTGCAGACCTCGTTAAGTGGTCGGGTCCCGCCTAAGGCAGCCTTCTTCCCTTTGACTTTCATTTGACATTTGACCTTTTTCATTTGATATTGTCACCCATATGAGCAGATTAAAATCACGTCCTCCCTCCGGCTTCCGGCTCGTAGCCTACATCTTGTAGAGGGCGTAACCCCATAGCTGGAGCCTGGACGCGGATTGCTATATAGTGCCTGAACGAAAATCACGCCTTGGCGTGATTCAGGCACGATTTTGGATTTAAAAACTCACACAAATTAGGACGAAATAACTGCCGCATTTGAAATTTGTTTTTGGATTCATACTCTTAATCGTACTCTTAATCATAATCGTTTTGAGTAAGATTACGATTATGATTAAGATTATGAAATAGGGAGTTATTTCGTTCAGACATTATATATATTCCGAGGAGTGTTTGATAGATGAAGAATGAATTAATGGCAAAGAGTTACGAATCTAAGAGTGTTGAGCAGAAATGGTACAAATACTGGG
Source organism: Desulfobacteraceae bacterium (assembly GCA_030611815.1). Lineage (GTDB taxonomy): Bacteria > Desulfobacterota > DSM-4660 > Desulfatiglandales > Desulfatiglandaceae > Desulfacyla. Next base: position 6,253 of record JAUWPC010000034.1, on the reverse strand, counting down.
AAGACAACGGTCTCTTTAAGGCAGAAGCCACCTCTGACAAGGACCCCTATTGCATCGTGATTCCACCCCCAAATGTCACCGGGACCCTTCACATGGGCCACGCCCTGAACAATACCCTTCAAGATATCCTCTGTCGTTTCAAAAGGATGAAAGGGTTTAATGTCCTGTGGCAGCCGGGGACCGACCATGCGGGGATCGCCACTCAGAACGTGGTGGAAAAGGATTTGGCAGCCAAAGGCACAGACCGGTACGCAGTTGGAAGGGAGAAATTCATTGAATTGGTCTGGGAGTGGAGGAAGAAATACGGCGGGCTGATAATTAATCAATTAAGAAGATTGGGCTGTTCCTGCGACTGGAGCAGGGAACGATTTACCATGGATGAAGGGCTGTCCAAGGCAGTAAGGGAGGTCTTTGTACGCCTCTATGAGGAAGGGCATATTTATCGTGGAGATTACATCATAAACTGGTGCCCCAGATGCCATACCGCCCTGGCCGACATTGAGGTTGAGCATAAAGAGAAAGAAAGCCATCTTTATTATATTCGCTATCCTTTCAAAAACGGTGGGGGGCATCTGACAGTTGCCACCACCCGGCCGGAGACCCTTTTGGGAGACACTGCCGTGGCCGTTAACCCTGAGGACGATCGGTACGCAGCGTTGTCAGATCCCCATGTCCTGTTGCCTATTCTCAATAAGCCTATCCCGGTCATCTTCGATAAATACGTGGACATGGAATTCGGCACCGGGGCCCTTAAAATCACGCCGGCCCATGATCCAAATGACTTTGAAATAGGGAATACCCACAATCTTGAGAGGATCAAGGTAATTGACGAAAACGGCATGATGAATGATTTAGCCGGCCCATACCGGGGAATGGAGAGGTTTGAATGCCGTGAACGGATCATAGAAGACCTGAAAATGGGAGATCTCCTCGAAAAGATAGAGCCCTACCAGAACGCAATCGGGCACTGCTACCGCTGCAAGACCATGATCGAACCCCTTCTTTCAAAACAGTGGTTTGTGAAGACCGGCCCCCTTGCTAAAGAGGCAAGTAAAGCGGTCAGAGAAGGAAAAACCAAGATTTTTCCTTCCAACTGGGAAGGGGTATATTTTGAGTGGATGGATAACATCAAGGACTGGTGTATTTCCCGACAAATCTGGTGGGGGCATCGGATCCCTGCATGGTACTGTCAGGAATGCGGAGCGGTCCAGGTGGCCAAAGAAGCGCCAATGAGCTGTAACTCATGCCAGAGTAATGATCTTGTTCAGGAAACAGACGTGCTTGACACATGGTTCAGTTCAGCCCTGTGGCCATTTTCCACATTAGGCTGGCCTGACTCTACCCCCGAGCTCAAGACTTTCTACCCAACCGCTGTCCTTGTGACCGGTTTCGACATCCTCTTCTTTTGGGTGGCCCGGATGATGATGATGGGGATCCATTTCATGGGGGATATCCCCTTTAAGGATGTCTATATCCATGCCTTGGTCCGGGACGCGGAAGGGAAGAAAATGAGCAAATCAAAGGGGAATGTCATCGATCCTCTTGAGATCATGGACCAGTTCGGCACAGACGCCTTCCGATTTACCTTGGCGGCCTTGGCGGCCCAGGGGAGAGACATCAAGCTCTCTGAAGAGACGATCTTAGGTTATCGCCATTTTGTAAATAAAATATGGAATGCTGCTCGATTTGCCCTGATGAACTTGGACGAAAACGAAGATCCGAAACATGATGAAAGGGCCTACACCCTGGCCGACCGCTGGATTTTGACAAGGCTCGGGCAGGTCAGCGAAGAGGTGGCCCGGGCCATAGAAGCGTATCAGTTTAATGAGGCCGCGGCTCACTGTTATCAGTTTATCTGGCATGAGTTGTGTGACTGGTATCTTGAAATGGCCAAGCAAGAGCTTTATGGTGAGAATGGGGTTTCAAAAGAGACTGCAAGGGCCGTTGTTCAAGAGGCGCTTATAGTCGCCTTAAAGCTGCTGCACCCCTTTATGCCCTTTATAACCGAGGAGATATGGCAAAGGCTCCCCGGGACAGATGGAAGCATTATGACTGCCCGTTTTCCTGATCCCTCTGATTTTTTGAGAGATGAAGATGCCTTAAAAGAGATGAATCTGTTGATGGGGGTTATAGCAGCAATACGCAACATCCGTGGAGAGATGAACATACCCCCCTCAAAAAATGTCAATCTAATCATCGATGCAAAAAGTGAACTGGATGAGGAAATCTTAGAGCGGAATCTGGCCTACATTCAGACACTCGCCAAGGTGGATGGCGCATCCATCGGTTCAGGCCTCCCAAAACCGGCCAAATCGGCAACCGCGATATTCGAAGAGACCTCGGTTCATGTTCTTCTCGAGGGATTGATAGACTTTGAGGAAGAGAAAAAAAGGATAAGAAAGGCGATCAGCAAAATTGAAAAAGATATGGAAGCCTCGAACAAGAAGCTCTCAAACAGGGGGTTTTTGGAAAAGGCGCCGGCCGGAATCGTAGCAGATGTAAGGACTAAATTTGAAGGCTTCTCCACAAAACTCTCAAAGCTCAAACAAAACCTCTCATTCCTGGAGACCATTGATGATTGTTGAAGCGGTACGTAAATCCCGATTCATCGGGGATCATTGCCCAATGGCAGCACGTATGATTAAGCTGGCCCTTGAGGAAGACTTAGGGGCCGGGGATGTGACTACGGACGCTATTATTGATCCGGATCTGAAGGGAGAGGCATATCTTATTGCCCGGGAGGAATTAGTCTTGGCCGGGATGGGGGTATTCAAGAGCGTTTTTTTGGAAGTTGGCCCTGGAACAGAATTTGAGGAATATTACGGTGATGGCGACCTCATACCCTCTGAAACGAGGGTCTGTCTTCTTAGGGGTCGATTAGCGTCTATATTACGAGGTGAAAGGACGGCCCTCAACTTCCTCCAGCGGATGAGTGGGATCGCTACCCTAACACGCCGGTATGTGGAAAGGGTAAGACCTGCCAAGGTCAGGATCTTGGACACAAGAAAAACAGCACCCGGTCTACGGTGGTTTGATAAATATGCGGTCAGGATGGGCGGGGGCGCCAATCACCGCTTTGGGCTGTCTGATGGGATACTGATAAAGGACAATCACATTGCAGCGGCCGGTTCCATTTCCAGTGCCCTAAATCTTGCCAAAAGACATGCCCCGCATACCCTGAAAATCGAGGTAGAGGTGGAAGACTTGGCCGGGGTAGAAGAGACCTGCCGGGCCGGCGCAGACGCTATCCTCCTTGACAATATGGGCCCCGAAGAATTGAGGAAGGCAGTTGAACTCGTGGACGGTGCGGCCATGACTGAGGCCTCGGGCGGCATTACCCTGGATACAGTCGAAGATATCGCCAGGACCGGTGTGGATATGATTTCCGTGGGAGCCCTTACCCACTCGGCCAAGGCCGCTGATTTCAGTCTCGAAATCAACCCTGAGCCGGATAAACCGGGAGATTGAGAATCAACATAGCCGCCCCAGAGGAATAGGCTCCGCATTCCACAGGGCAGGCAAAATTCACAAAAAATGAGATTGAAATACGGTAATATCAATAAGTTATAACCAGGAAAGTATAGTCGGCCTCAGAAGATTTAATTCTAAAATCGTGAGCAAAAAATGGTGAGAAATTCCTTCAATTTTCAGTATTCAATTTTCAATATTCAATCCAAATGACTGTTCCTGCCATTGATATGAATGGGGTCTGGTTTTCCTATGATAGAACCCCGATCCTCGAAGACGTCACCCTCACATTGAAACAGGGTGACTTTTTAGGGATCATCGGTCCAAACGGGGGGGGGAAGACAACGCTCCTTAAGCTCCTGTTGGGGGTGTTAAAGCCTGATAGAGGGACGATCAAGATCTTAGGTGAAGCGCCTCACGATGCCAATCACCGCGTTGGATACGTGCCTCAGAACACCGACCTGAATATCACCTTTCCGATCTCCGTCATGGAAGTCGCCCTGATGGGCAGATTGTCCCGATCCCGCATCGGGAGACGATATTCCCGCAAAGACCGTTCAAAGGTTGAAGAGGCGCTCAAAAAGGCAGGAATATGGGAACACCGGCATATCCCGATCGGCAGGCTCTCAGGCGGACAGAGGCAGAGGGTTTTTATTGCCAGGGCCCTTGCCACCGACCCGGAGATCCTCTTCTTAGATGAACCGACCGCCAGCGTAGACCCGGAGTTTGAGATAGACCTGTTTGATTTTTTGCGAGAACTGAACAAGCAGGTAACCATCGTGACGATCACCCATGATGTCGGGGTAATATCCAGAAACGTAAAATCAGTGGCCTGTGTTAACAAGTCCTTAATATACCATGAAGAAGGACAAATCACCGCAGAGATGATCGATATGGCTTATCAATGTCCGGTCGATCTGATCGCCCACGGAATACCTCACCGGGTACTTCCCACCCATACGGAGAAGTAAAGAGATGTGGGAGGCCTTGCAGTTTGATTTTATGAGAAATGCCCTTTTAGCCGGCGTCCTTGTTAGCATCTCGTGCGGTATAATCGGAAGCCTCGTTGTAGTCAACCGGATCGTCTTTATCTCAGGAGGTATTGCCCACGCGGCCTTCGGCGGGATCGGATTGGCATTTTTTTTAGGGTTTTCTCCATCATTGGGGGCTTCACTCTTTGCAGTCGGGGTCGCCATCATCATGGGCGCGGTGAGCTTCAAGAGCAAGCACAGGGCAGATACTATCATCGGGGTCTTATGGGCAATAGGAATGGCCCTCGGTATCATACTGATCGATCTGACGCCGGGTTATCACGTTGACCTGATGAGCTACCTCTTCGGAAGCATCCTAACTGTGCCGGGGTCGGACATCTGGATCATAATCATCTTAAACATGGTCATACTCCTTACAGTAATTATCTTCTACAAGGAATTCATTGCCATGTCTTACGACGAGGAATTCGCTTTTATCGTAGGTATCCCGGTAAAACCACTATACTTCATTCTGCTCGGCATGACGGCCCTCGCAGTAGTCATGACCATACAGGTTGTAGGTCTGATCCTGGTCATCGCTCTCTTAACCATCCCACCCTACATTGCAGAAAAATACACCAGGTCATTAGGCGGAATGATGGTGCTCGCATCGATATTAGGCATCTTTTTTACACTTGGGGGCCTGTGGCTCTCCTATAGCTATGACCTTACATCCGGCGCCACTATCATCCTGGTTGCCGGAGTTGGGTTTTTTATCTTTCAGGCCATTGGCCTATTGAAAGGGAGAGGAGGAATCACCCGGTGAGTTTGGATATCTTTTCCCCTATAAGAAGAGTTAAGAAAAGAGGAAAGGCGAAAGACAACTTTGATAAGGTAATAGATATCATTGAAAAATTTGCGCCAAGGGAACACCTGTCTGAAAGGGAGGCCTTCTATTATAATTATAGGATTATGGAACAGTATAAGCGGCCACTCTTGGGGCTTCTCGAAACAGCGTCTCAGATCAGCCTGTTCAAGAGCGACCAGGAAGCACATGCCCGGAAGCTATTTTCGAGGCTAAAGGCATTCTATGATGTAAATGGAAAATTAACCATGGCAGAGGCGGTGGAAGACGTCAGCCTTGTCAGGAGATTCCAGAGCTTTTTCACCCTTTTTTATGGCAGGAAAGACCTTTCAGGGGACGACATAAGAGAATGGTTAAGTAGTGTCGATCCATAAATGGCTATTTTCTTGATCTTGCAATCCCGCCTCAAGCGGGACTCATTTCTGGATGGACGCTAAGTTAAGATAGATTAGCCGCGCCTCCCTGACAAAAAGCGGATGAAGACAGTCAAAATATTCAGCCCGAACAACGGCACATTCAGGACCTTCCTGAAACTCACAAAGGTTAGGGGCATCAAGAAACATCGGATGGCCCTTCTTTCCGGCCGCAGGCAGACTGAAGAAGTCTTGAAGGAATTCCCTGATAGATGCGCAGGCGTGGTCTTTTCCGAAGACCAATCGCTACCTTCTGCGGCAGAAACCGGCCATATCCGCTGCTATCGTCTCAGTCGGGAGCTTTTTCGCCAACTCGATCTCTTCGATACAGGCCATCCTGTTCTAATTGTCAAGTTCGGGATCTTTCCACCATTTGTTGACGAAGAAGGCCCTCCTGGCTGCACGCTTTGTATCCCGTTTCAAGACCCGGCCAATGTGGGATCGGTAATCAGGGCGGCCGCGGGATTAGGTGTATCAAGGGTAGTCCTCCTGAAAGAGGCAGCCCATCCCTTCCACCCTAAATCGGTCCGGGTCGC
>JAUWPC010000092.1 GCA_030611815.1 Desulfobacteraceae bacterium | reverse complement strand
CCACATATGGTCTGACATGCCATCCTCCGACACCTTAACAAACTCACCGTTGTCATCTAAGAGGGCATTGCCAAACTCATTGACCTTGACACCCCACGAAATCATCTGGAGGGCCGTGGCCACATTGGCCTTGGTGGTTCTGGTGGTCTGAACAATGTTTCTGAGACGCTCCGAATTATTGCCGGATGTCCCGTGCTGGGCGCCCGAGATGTTATACTGATCCAGGGCATTGTGAATCTCCGCTGTCAAGGGGACCTGAATACCCTCATCGCTCGCCTCAATGCCGTGGGTGGTTCCGTTGTTCAGAGCGATCCAGTCAGGAAATATATCGTGTGCGTTAAGTCCCTGGATTAGGAATAATGCCTCTGCTGAAGTGGAAAGGCCCTCCTTCCCCTTTATCTCGCCCACCTCGGTTTCATACCCTGCCCATTTGGGCAGATAGGGGTTAAGCGTAAGGTTTGCCAGGAGATTTTCCTCATCAGGGAGGTGCGAAGCATCGATGGCAATAGAGGTAATGCCGGCATCAAGCATGGACGGGATTTCAGTTCTTGCCGCTTCAACATCCTGACTCCCCTTGATACCGTAATGATCTGCATGGATTGCAACAGGAACAGTAATGCCAAGCTCATTCATTATTGCATCCACCTGTCTTGCGATATTCCAGTAATTGACAGCGCAATAGGCGGTGGCGCCTCCCTCGGATTTTGCGATTTCTATGATAATAGCCGCGTTTGCCCGCTGCGCAGCCCTGAGTACTCCACGGATCACAAACTGATTCCGGCCGTTGGCAGCTATGGTCATCGCTTTTCCCTTTTTAAGCATGGCCCGGTCTATGACCTTGCCGCTTACAATCAATCCCCTCGAATTGGGGAATAATTCAACTATATTGGGCGGGCGACCGATATCGAGCGCCTTTTCAAATTCCAAAGATGCATTCCCTCTATTTAAAGACATGTCAGACCTCCTTTGATTTTAGAGCCGTAAGTTAATACGTTAAATGATCATCAAATAGAATCGTAACTTCCTATAATTTCTTTTCTACCTTCCTTCTGTATTCTGCAGTTCTTTATTCTCTTTTAATCCCTTCCTTGCCCAAGGCCCTCCATCTCCTTGATTATTTTTTTTTGGAGGACCGGATTGTTTCCGGCCAGGCCTTTTGCCTTTTGAAAATGGAACTGGGCTTTCCGGATCTGGCTTAATCTTTTAAAATAGCGTCCAAAGTTATAGTGGGCAAGCGCTAATCTCTTTTCTCTCCCGTAGCAAAGGCCCAAATGATAATAAACATCAATTCTTACAGGTTTGAGGTAGGAGAGTCTTTCGAAAAGCCGGAGGGCCTTACTGTTTTTACCCAGGCTTTCATAGGTTATCCCTAAGAGATAGAGGGTAGCCACATCCCGATGATTCAGTTCCAGGACCTTTTTCAACACTGTCAGGGCCTTCTCGCCCTGGTCATTCATCTGGTAGGCCTCTCCCAAGGTCCTCAAGATTGGGATGAAGTCAGGCTTCCCTTGGAGCGATTTCTCAAGCTCGCGGATTGCCTCTTCATATCTTCCTTCCCCCATATAGACTATCCCGAGTCCGAAATGGGGCAGTGGGCCATCTGGATTCTCTTCTAACTCCCTGTTAAACAGCCTTTCGGCATCGTGAGGATCAAGGGTGCTCGCCCCAATGACGGTTTTAAAGGCTGGAAACCGGCCCTTTAACAAGGCGGCCTCTTTAGACAGGGACCTTGGCGTATACCTGGATAACAAGGCTTCTAAGTTAGCCATCCTTTCAGGGCCAGTGGGATGGGTCAGGAGATAAGCCGGGACCTTGCCAGTGCCTAACCAGCTCCCCTTTTGGATCTTGTTAAGCGCCCTGATCATTCCCCCGGGATCAAAGCCCGCAGGCTCCATATACTTGTAACTGAGTTGGTCTGCCTGGCGTTCGTCTTCGCGGCTGTAGTTAAGTTGTGCCTGCATCCCTATAGCCAATGAACCCGTGATGATGGCGCCTGCAGCTTCCCCTCCAAGCAGCATCCCTGCCAGGATTCCTGCTAATGTGGCCAGCCCGATATTTTTGCTCTGCTCAATTCGTTTGGATAAATGTCTTGCTGAGATATGGCCAATTTCATGGCAGATAACTGCAGCCAACTCATCAATATTATCCATGGCCTCTATTAAACCGGAAAATATGAATATATGCCCCCCGGGCGCGGCAAAGGCATTTAGGGTGTTATCCTTGATGATGTAGAAATGAAAAGGGAAGTTTTTTGTCTCCAAGGGGGCTAAGAGATAGTGGCCCAGGTCATTGATAAATTGATTGGCAAAAGGGTCTTCGACAAGCTGAAAATGTGCCAGGGCCTGGGCCAGAAATTCCTCTCCCATCTTACGTTCGTCCTCGATGGAAAGGGCTGACACATCTCTTATTAAAGGGGGTGATGCACACAGTAAGAACGCCAAGGCGCATAAGAAGATGATCAGACTGAAATGAGGGCGGTATTGGCCGAAATAACTGCCACATTTGAAATTTGTTTTTGGATTCATACTCTTAATCGTACTCTTAATCATAATCGTTTTGAGTAAGATTACGATTATGATTAAGATTATGAAATAGGGAAGTTATTTCGTTCAGGCACTGATTAGTGTCCATCCAGAAATGAGATAGTTTTTGCAAGATCAAGGAAGACGAAGATCTTAACCACAGGAATACATTGGAGTATTTCGAGGATTAAAATTTGAGTCTGACGCTGAGATTGCGGAAAATAGCCATTTATGGATCGACACTAATTAGGCTTTATCGCCTGTCTTCACCTCCGGGGCCTCAATCCAGAGGCCCTCCAAGTCATAAAACTCCCTGAGAGGCTGGTAGAAAATATGGATTACCACGTCCCCGTAGTCCATGAGGACCCAGTGACCCTCCTGCTCTCCTTCAGTGCCATAGGGCCTGAACCCTGCCTCACGCAGCGTATTTTGTAAATGCCGCATAATGGCCTGGACCTGCCTTGTTGAATTTCCACTGGTAATGAGAAAGTAGTCGGTAACCGAAGTCAGATCCTCCACGTGTAAGAGGACAGGGTCAACCGCCTTTCGTTCCCTGATGGTCTTCAGGCAGAGTTTTGCCTTATCGATCGGTTGCATCTGTTAGGTCCCTGCAAATGAGTGAGCATTCAAAATAGACATATTTTCTCTTTCTAACATGACCCTTATGGTCAGAAGATTTAGGAATTTAGGAATTGAGGGATTAGAAGAAAGATAATGTTTTTAATCCCTAAATTCCTCAATTCTCAAATCCCCAAATCCCGGTCTTGGTACAATCCTTTTTTTGCAATATAAGTCCTGACAGAATCAGGGACTAAAAAGCGAATCGACCTGTTTTCTTTTACCATCTCCCTGATACGTGTTGAGGATATATCCATAATGGCAGTCCTGATAAGCATAACGGTTTTACCCGACGGGGCAACAAAGAGATCAGGCTCGTCCTCTTTCCTCTTTATTCCCACATCCAACTCTGAAAGAACCGACATCAGGTCGTGAGATTGGAACCCGGCGCGCGTGATGATAACAAAATGGGCATAGTCAAAGAGATATTTGTATTCCTTCCAGGTACTGATTTCCAAAAAGGCGTCCATTCCCATGATAAAGAAAAGGTCCGGGTCCGGGCGGAATATCCTGTGAAACTCCCTGAGTGTCTCTATGGAATAGGAGTGCCCGGCCCGTCTCCCTTCCAAGTCTACGGCTTCGATGTAAGGGGAAATATCAGCAGACAACCGGGTCATGGCCAACCGGTGCTTGAATGAGGTCACAGGCATTTTTGTCTTGTGTGGGGGAGATGCGGAAGGGATCAGATATACATTCTCCAGGTTCAATTCCTGGCATATTTCCTCTGCACAGCGCAGATGACCCAAATGAATCGGATCAAAAGTCCCGCCTAAGATACCTATTCTCAACAAACTCCTCCCCAAGGGCTCGCGCAAAAATAACTGGGAATTTATTTTTGCGCGAGCCCTAACCCCTTATCTGCCCCTGCCCATAGACTATAAATTTCGTGGTCGTCAGTTCTTCCAATCCCATGGGGCCGAATGCGTGAAGTTTAGAGGTGTTTATCCCGATTTCTGCGCCAAGGCCCAACTGGTTGCCATCATTAAACCTGGTAGAGGCGTTGATTAGGACAACGGAAGAATCCACCTCGGTCAAGAACCGCTGGGACCTGTTATAATCGTTGGTGATAATGGCCTCTGTATGGTTGGAACCATACTTTTCAATATGATCAAGGGCCTCATCCATATGGGAAACGATTTTAACTGCAAGAATCAGGTCAAGAAATTCCCGAGGCCAGTCAGACTCATCAGCAGGCCTCATATCCGGGATCAGCCCAACGCTCTCAGGGCACCCCCTGAGTTCAACGCCTGCATCACGAAACTGTTTTACCATCTCAGGGAGAAAGTCCGCGGCCACATCCCTATGTACGAGCATGGTCTCCATGGCATTGCACACCCCTGGCCTCTGGACCTTGGCATTATAGCATATTTCCCTCGCCATATCGAGGGAAGCGGATCTGTCCACATAAATATGGCACACTCCCTTATAATGTTTCAACACCGGAATTCGAGAATGGTCTGTGACAAAACGGATCAGCCCCTCTCCTCCCCTGGGGATAATAATATCTATATACTCCTCAAGGCCTATTAGGATATTGACAGCCTCTCTGTCGGTCGTGGGTATGACCTGAACGGCCTTTGGAGGGAGCCCGGTCTCATTGAGGGCCTCACTTAACAGGTTGCCTAAGATGATGTTGGAGTAAATGGCCTCTGATCCACCCTTAAGGATCACCGCATTCCCCGACTTAAGGCAGAGACCTGCCGCATCTACTGTGACATTAGGCCTTGACTCAAAGATAAATCCGATAACGCCGAGCGGTATCCGAACCCGCCCCACCTGCAATCCGTTGGGCCTCTTCCACATCCCTCTGATCTCGCCCACCGGGTCTGATAATACGGCAACCTCCATAAGTCCATCTGCCATACCCCTGATGACATGTTCATTCAGGGTTAAACGGTCAATCATGGCCGGGGAGAGACCTGCCTCTCTTGCCCCGGCCAGGTCTTTCCGGTTCTCCTTTATTATTTCTTCCTGGCGATCTAAAAGTTTTTTCGCCATAAGCTCCAGGCAATGGTCCTTCTGACCCCTTTCCAATCTTCTCAGACCCCTTGAGGCCTCCCTGGCGTCTTTGGCCATTGCCCCAATCAGCTCTATAATGGACATTGATCGTCTCCTGTCTCCATCTGATCAGCCAAAACAAGGTTGTCCCGGTGGATTACTTCATCATCATGTTTAAAGCCCAGCCTTGACTCTATCTCGGAGCTTTTTGCCCCAATGATCTTCTTGATATCTCCTGAGTGGTAATTTACCATACCCACTGCAATTCGCTCCCCTGCCTCATTCAGCAGCAGCACGGAATTGCCGAGGCTGAACCTGCCCCTCACCTCTATCATGCCTGAGGGGAGGAGACTTTTTCCCTTTTTCAAAATAGCTCTTTCAGCCCCCCTGTCAATAACTATTTCGCCTCTCGGAGACTTGGTAAAGGCGATCCAGTGCTTTCGGCTGCAGAGAGTCGCCTCCGCAGGCAGAAACAGCGTGCCTTCTTCTTCCCCTGAGAATATCAGCTTCAGGATACCTGGTTTCAACCCGTTGGCAATGATGGCCGGCACACCGCGGAGGGTAACCTTGCTGGCCGCTTTTATCTTGCTTGCCATGCCGCCGGTGCCCAAAAAACCAGGGATAGAATTGGCGTATCTCATTATCTTTCTGTCCGCCTTTTCCACCACCTCAATGAGCTTGGCATCGTCGTGATTCCGGGGATCTTTATCAAAAAGCCCGTCAATATCGGTGAGATTTATCAGGAGCTGCGACTCGGTCAGGTTGGTCACCATGGCGCTGAGGTTGTCATTGTCGCCGAATTTGATCTCGTCCACCACAACGGTATCGTTTTCATTGATAATCGGGATGATGTTCCATGAAAGGAGGGTGAAGAGGGTGTTGCGGGCGTTGAGATACCGGCGTCTGTGGGTAAGATCATCCCGTGTTAGCAGGATCTGGGCAACTTTATGTCCGTGTCGCTCAAAGGCATCTTCATAGGCCATTATCAGGCTGCTCTGACCCACTGCTGCCATGGCCTGTTGCTGAGAAACGGACTGCGGTCTTTTAGACATGCCGATCTTCTTAAGGCCTGAGGCTATGGCCCCTGATGAAACCAAGAGGATCTCAAGGCCCTCCTTTTTGAGTGCGCATATCTCTGTTGTAAGGCCGTCAATAACGGTCATGTTCAGGCCACCGGCCGAGGTCAGGACACCGCTTCCTACCTTAATTACTACCCTTTTGACCTGTTTTAGGAGCTGTTTTCTAACTTTTTCCACTGAAAAAATCCTCTTTCCCCTCTTCCCATCTTTTAAGGATTTCTCCTTTCAGTTCTTCAAGCCCCTCCCCGGTTAATGCGGAAATGGGAAAAGACTCCGCGCCTTTCTCCTCGAGGGCCTTGCGCAGCTCGTCGAGATTCCTATGTTCCGGGCCGTAAAGATCGATTTTATTGATAGCCACAAAGAAGGGTTTATCGACTAATGCAGGGGCAAATGTCCCCATCTCGTGTCTGAGCGTGAGAAAATCTTCGAGTATATCCCGGGTAGTTTTATAGGTAATATCTAATATGTGCAACAGGAGGTTGGTGCGTTCAATATGTCTTAAAAAACGATCCCCGAGCCCCCGGCCTGAGCTTGCACCCTCAACTAATCCGGGGATATCTGCCATGACCAGGGTCTTTTCATCATCAAAGCTTATGACGCCTAAGTTGGGAACGATGGTCGTGAAGGGGTAGTTGTCTATCTTGGGACGCGCCATGGTGAAGCGGGAAAGGAGGGTTGACTTGCCGGCATTGGGGAGGCCGATCAATCCGATGTCGGCCAAGAGCTTTAGAGTAAGTCTTAATCGTTTCTCCTGGCCTGGAAGACCGGGCTGGGCCATCCTCGGGGCCCGGTTGGTAGACGTGGCAAAATGCTGGTTTCCTTTGCCTCCCTTTCCTCCTGAGATGAGGACTATTTCCTGGTTGTCCTCGATCAGGTCTGCAAGGGTCTCACCACTTTTATCGTCCTGGATGATGGTCCCCACAGGGGTTTCGATGATGCAATGCGGGCTGTTCCTGCCGGTCTGGCTTTTTCCTCTTCCGGGCCCGCCATTTCCAGCCTTGAAGTATCTGCGTCTGCTAAAGTCTCTCAGGGTGTAAAGTCTCTTTGTGGCCCTTATAATGATACTGCCGCCATCTCCGCCATTACCCCCGTCAGGCCCGCCTTTCGGCACAAATTTTTCTCGCCTGAAGCTGACACAGCCCTTTCCCCCGTCTCCTGATCTGGCCGTAATGACCGCTTCATCCAAAAAGACCATTTTTTATCTCAGCGGGGGACAAAGGCCTGAAGGCTTCAAGTGGCGTAGACGCTGACCTTTTTTCGATCTTTGCCCAAACGCTCAAAGGCAACGATTCCGTCAATCTTGGCAAATATAGTGTAGTCTCTTCCGAGGCCCACATTATTCCCTGGGTGTATCTTGGTGCCTCTCTGGCGAACAAGGATATTTCCGGCTGCCACCTTCTGGCCTCCATACCTCTTTACCCCGAGCCTCTGACCTGCGCTGTCTCTCCCGTTCCGGGAACTGCCGCCCGCCTTTTTATGTGACATGGTATTTACCTCTTGTTTTAAAAAACCTGAAATTACTCTCTGATGTCCTCGATCCTGACAAGCGTAAAGCTCTGCCGATGTCCCTTTTTCCGGCGATAGCCCTTTCTCCTCTTGTACTTGAAGACTACGATTTTTTTATCTTTGCCCTGACGGATAATTTGGCCGACAACCTTGGAATTGTCAAGGAAGGGCTGGCCCACCTCAACGTTTTCGCCGTTTGAGGTCAGGAGAACTTGATCAAAGGCAACCTCATCTCCCACGTCGCCCTGTAACTGCTCGACCTTGACCTCGTCACCCTTGGCAACCCGATACTGTTTTCCACCAGTCTTTATAACCGCATACATGATAGACCTTGCTCCTTTATAAGAAAGAAATGAACTAAATAATATAGACAGGTCTTTTGTTCAAGTCAAGGAGAAAAAAATATCCCTGCGAAAGAAATTGGGGTGATAAACCCGCATGTTTTCTTTTCCGTTGATCCCCAGGCTGCATTTCGCTATAGTCCCGCCCAACCTCCTGACCCTGTCGAAGATCCCCGCACATAGTGCGGGGTAACACTTAAACCTCTACCAAGGCGTCAAGGCAGATGACGGAAAATAAAAAAGAGATCAAAGTACCAGAGTGCGGCTATGTTTTAAACCAGATATATTTCTATCTGACCCAGGGGTGCAATCTGAGATGCAGGCATTGCTGGATCGCCCCCAAGTTTCAGGCCGAAGATTCAATCTGGCCGTCGGTTGATTTTGAATTGTTCAAGGAGATTGTCAGTCAGGGCATGGACTTAGGGCTTTCGGCCGTCAAGCTGACCGGCGGGGAGCCCCTGATCCATCCAGATATTGAAAAAATTATCAATTATATCAACGAAACAGGCCTGCGGTTGACCATTGAAACCAACGGCGTCAAATGCACCCCCGGGATCGTTGAAAAGATCGTGAAAAACGAGCGGGCATGGTCAGGAGGAGTGTAGAGAACGAGGCGCGTGATCTTGGAAAGCCAGCGGATACAGATACAAAGAAGATTCAGTGTCGTAGATATTTTTTTAAATCCCGGTAGAAATTTTCATGAGAACCAAATGTATAGAGGTACAACGTCGTCTGAATCACTTCGTAGGCCAGTAGCACCTGTTGCTTGTTTGACTTGAATTTGTACACCTGAATGCCCTGTAAGCCTCCCACTTTCATGGCGCCAATAGCGGGGGCGCTGACAATGGATCTTACCGCTCCATCCAGATCTCTGATCTGTTGCTTCTGCAGCTTCCCTTTTTGCTTAGCAAAAATGGGTGATTGAATGATATCCCGGATGTCGGTCATTCACCCTCTCCAAATACATACGGAGTTCCTTGACCGGCTCTTATTTGTTGTTTACCCACCAGGATATTTTGAATAAAGGGTAGAGGAAGATCGGGATTTTCTTCAACCGTTTGTCCGATTCTTGCCCAATATTCTATTTGTCCTGCTATGGATCGTTTAAAAACTTTGGACTGGATCTTTGCTTTCATAAATAGATCATCCGATATCTTTACAGCTGTTGGCATGGCTCCTCCTAAGTGTTGCAGGTTCACGATTTCAAATTAGCACTCCGAGTTGCTTTTTGCAACCTATTCTTTCGTTCCATAGGGAGAGGGACAAATATTTGGTTCACTATAAAGAAGGGTAATCAAAGATTTGACATCTTCCGGGTTTGGGGCGGAAAGGAGAGAGGTTTAACTTGAAATCTCCATATTTATATGTAATATGAGTTATGTACGCCAGAACACTTAACCATCCTGTAGATAAGAGTTTCCCCTTTTTGGTCCGCGGGGAACCGGGAAAACAACCTGGGTGAAGAACTCTTTTCCGGACGGCATCCTGATCGATCTTTTAGATTCCTCACTTTACAACTTATTACTGCCTGCCCCGCAGCGCCTGGAACAAGGAACAGGGGACCAGGCAAATAATGCGTACGATACGCCATGGCCCGGACATAATCTACCCTCTCAAAAGAAATCATAAAAACCAGATCCCGCTTCAACGCACAATGCAAGATGTGACACCAGATATTCACTTGGCGCCCTGAAAATGCTCCTTCCATTTATTTCGCTATTGATAGACTTTATATTGTGTCATATTTAATAAGGAAACCTAATAAAGGGCTTTTTCAAAGATAAGGATTCTGGCGCCTCGTCTCGAATTCTGGGCATGAAGCTCGGAGCAATATTGGCCTTAGCTCAATGAGGGAATTGCACAAGGTCTGTGGAGTAGGCAGTGGTTTGTTGCGATGAATTTTAAGAAGATATTTCAGCTTTTAATCGACTTTTTTGAGCGGGAAGGGATTGACTATGCTCTCATAGGTGCCTTTGCCCTCCAGGCCTATGGATATATGAGGGCCACGCAGGACGTTAACTTTATTGTCAGGCAAGAGGACCAGAAAGGAATAATTGAAAATTTAGAATCCTTCGGATTTGAAACCCTCTATAGCTCACCAGGATACTCGAATCATGTCCATTCCTTACCAAGTTTTGGTCGAATCGATTTTGTTTATGTGAAAGGCAAGACAGCAGAAGAGATTTTCATGCAAACAAGAAAGACTTTAATTTTAGGTGATATCGCAATACCGGTAGTCAGGCCTGAACATCTTGTGGCGTTGAAGGTTTTTGCCATGAAAAATGATCCGAAGCGGGCGTTGCGGGAAATGGCCGATATCGAACATCTGCTCGGCTTGGCGGAGATTGAAACGGAAACGGCTAAAAAATACTTTGAGAAGTACGGTCAGATGGAGAAGTTCTATGACATTATCGGTAAAAAAGGGGAGAAACAGGGATCTTGACCTTGAAAATGATCTCTTGCTTTCTTCAAAGGATGTTGAATTTATGAGGAAGGCCAGCTCTCAAAATGTGCAGGCCCTTGAGAGTTATCTTGATTTCTTGGAAGATACATAAGTGATCGGATAAGACTACTCACTATCTATATTTTGTCGAACATTGCTACTATTTCTAATGATGTGGGCCTATGTTTTCGATTTGGACAAATTAGTAATGGAAGCAAATTTGTCAGATTCTCAATGAAGGTTTTTTGATGAAAATCTTTCTTTAAAATGCACTTTGCCAAGTCATTTGCTATTAGAGAAAAGACGAATGTTTTTCGTTGCGCTGTAACAGATTTCAATTCTATCTTGGCAGAGACAACAGCATATTCAATTATTATTGAATTTGCAATAAGAGAAGCAAGGATTGAGCTATAAGCAGTGACCAGAACTAT
>JAUWPC010000324.1 GCA_030611815.1 Desulfobacteraceae bacterium | reverse complement strand
GAGTGATATGGATTTAGGAATTTAGGGATTTAGGAATTTAGGGATTGCGGAATTAGACGTGAAACGTGATTCGATTGCGTAATTAAAGCGAACTACGAGCATCCAGTATAATTCGATTTTGGTCCTGCAGAGCGGGATCGGAATGCGGATTTCGGAATCAAGAACCATCACATTTCATGCATCAAGTTTCACGTATCCAGTATTCCCGCTTGAAAACGGGATTTTCGCTTCGCTACAACCAGCATCGAGTATCCAGAAACCAGTATCCAGTATCCAAAAACCAGTATCCCCGCTTGAAAACGGGATCTTCGACCCGCATCCAGGATCAAAATGGCGGATCAATCACCCAAAGGTAATTTTTTTGTCAGACGCCCCATTGTGGCCATGGTGATCGCCCTTATCACGGTGATTGTGGGCCTTGTATGCTTAGGCGCCCTCCCTGTTGAACAATACCCCAACATTACACCCCCCATTGTGGAAGTACGCGCCACCTATACCGGGGCCGATTCCATAAGCGTGGAGCAGTCCGTTGCAACGCCGCTGGAGCAGCAGATCAACGGCGTGGACAACATGATCTACATGAAGTCCACCAATGCCAATGATGGCACCATGACCATCCAGACCTCCTTTGAGGTCGGCACCGACCCGGACATGAATACCGTGTTCACCCAGAACCGGGTGGCCGCGGCCACGGCCAAGCTTCCTGAAGAAGTCAAGAGATTCGGAGTGACTACCGAGAAATCACTCCCCAACATACTGATGTTGATTGCCATCTCCTCGGAGGATGGACGATATAATCAACATTTTCTCGGCAACTATGCCCTGATCAATATCAAGGATATCTTATCGCGCATCAAGGGGATCGGCCGCGTGAATGTGCTGGGTGCCAGTGATTATTCCATGCGCATCTGGATCAAGCCCGACCGGTTGTCCCAGATGGGCATCACGGTGCCCGAAATCATGGAGGCTATTCGCGCCCAGAGCGTCATCGTTCCGGGTGGTAAGTTCGGTGCGGAGCCAGCGCCGCCGGGAACGGAATTTACCTATACGGTCCGTTTGCCGGAGCGTCTCCAATCGGAAAAACAATTCGGGGAGGTGGTGATTCGAACCACTGAGGATGGGGCACAGGTCAAGATCAAGCATGTGGCCCGCGTGGAGTTGGGCGTTGAGACCTATAATGCCTTTACCCGTGTCAATAACAGTGCGTGCGCCACGATCGGCGTGTACCAGGCCCCCGGTTCCAATGCCGTCGAATTAGCGAAAAAAGTCAGAAAAACAATGGAGGAACTTTCCGGGTCCTTTCCGGAAAGCCTCCGGTATGATATCTCCTTAGACACGACGCTTGCCATTACTGCAGGCATCAATGAAATCATTGAAACCCTGTTTATAGCCCTGGCCTTGGTGATCTTAGTGGTCTTCATCTTTATCCAGGACTGGCGCGCGGCCCTGATCCCCACCATCGCCATCCCCGTCTCCCTAATAGGCGCCTTTATTGTGTTTCCCCTGATAGGCTTTACCATCAATGTATTGTCTCTTCTCGGCCTGGTGCTCGCCATCGGCATTGTGGTGGATGACGCCATCATCGTGGTGGAAGCGGTCCAGATCAAGATTGAAGACGGTATGGACCCGAAAACCGCCACCATAGAGGCCATGGATGAGGTGACAGCGCCGGTTATCGCCACCACCCTGGTGCTGGTGTCTGTGTTTATTCCTGTGGCGGTCATGGGGGGAATAACCGGGAGTCTGTATCAACAGTTTGCCATTACCGTGGCTGTTTCGGTTCTGTTCTCATCGGTTAACGCGCTTACCTTGAGCCCCGCTCTATGCTCGCTGCTGCTTAGAAAGCGGAAACCATATCGAGGTCCCCTCGGCGCGTTCTTCAGGTTGTTCAATAAGGTCTTTGACAAATCTACCAATGCTTATGTGGGGTTTACCCGTGTGGTGGCGCGAAAAATGTCGATCGGCGTGGTGTTTATCCTGATCGTCACCGTTGCCATGGGATTCTTGGGGAAACTGATTCCCGGCGGTTTTATGCCGGAAGAAGATATGGGATATCTCATGGTCAATATCCAGTTGCCGGATGCGGCCTCTCTGCAGCGATCCGACGCTGTTTCTAAAAAAGTGGAAAAAATTATCAAAAAATACGATGAGGTAGAATTCATCACCACGGTCACAGGATACAGTCTGCTTTCGGGCAGCATGATCTCCAATTCGGGCTTGATTTTTGTCTCCCTCAAGGATTGGAGCAAAAGAAAAAAAACCGCCAAGGAGATTCTCGCCCTGTTAAATATAGATTTTCATTTCGGTATCAACGAGGCCCAGGTCTTTGCATTCGGCCCACCCGCCATTCCCGGTTTGGGAAGCGGCTCCGGATTCACGTTCATGATTCAGGACAAGGGAGGGAATACGCCCGCTTACTTAGCGGAACAGGCCGGCAAGTTTATTCAGACGGCCATGAAGCGACCTGAAATCGGATCCATTTTTACCACCTTTCGGGCCAGCGTGCCCCAGCGCTACATGGAAATCGACAAGGACAAGGCCCTGAAAGCAGGGGTCAGCCTCAACGACATATACACCACCTTAGGCGCTTTCTTAGGTGGCGCCTATGTCAATGATTTCAACCGGTTTGGAAGGCTTTACAAGGTGTATATCCAGGCTGAACCCCAATACCGGGTCAATGAAGACCAGGTCGATATGTTCTACATCAACAATGACGAAGGGACGAGTGTTCCCCTGTCCACTTTTGTGAACATCCAGAATATCGTTGGCCCGGATTTTACAAACAGGTTCAATCTATATCGAGCAATAGAGTTGACCGGCAGTCCGGCCAAAGGCTTTACCTCGGCACAGGCCATGGCGGCCCTGGAGGAGACGGCCGCCCAGGTACTGGCGGACGGTATGGGATATGAGTGGAGCAACATGAGCTTTCAGGAGAAAAAGTCCGCAGGCACGGGTTCGGTTGTTTTTCTTTTTTCGCTCCTTTTCGTGTTTTTGATCTTAGCCGCGCAGTATGAAAGCTGGTCACTCCCCCTTAGCATTTTATTGGGAACGCCCTTTGCCATCTTTGGTGCATTTCTGGCCCTGTATGTGGCCCGCATGTACAGTGAGAGCTATGAACTCAATATTTTTGCCCAGATCGCCTTAGTGATGCTGATTGCCATGGCGGCGAAGAACGCCATTCTCATCGTGGAGTTTGCTAAACTGGAATTTGACAAGGGCCTTTCACTCTTTGATGCCGCTGTAAAATCCGCTAAGATGCGTTTCAGGCCCATATTGATGACGGCCTTTTCTTTTATACTGGGCGTGCTGCCTCTGGTAGTAGCCGCGGGAGCCGGCGCCGAAGCAAGAGTCGTGATGGGCGTGGCCCTGCTGGGAGGAATGACCCTGGCCACGATGCTCGGGGTTTTCTTTTATCCGATGCTGTTTGTGCTGATCGGCAAAATCGGTCGATACGAGAAAAAGCGCGACCTTCAAAAGGGCGAGGTCTGAAAAAGATGAACGTCCAACATCGAACATCCAACATCGAACATCGAATGAAACCCCCCCCCTTCTTTAGCCACTTTCCCGGTTTATCCGGATTAGGCATATTGGTTTTTTTCTTTCTCTCAGGATGCGCGGTGGGACCGGATTTTAAGACCCCTGTGGTTGATACGCCAAAAAACTACCGGTTTGAAAAAATTCCCGTGGAAACCATGATCAACCTGAAGTGGTGGGATTTATTTGATGACCCCGTGCTTTACACCCTCGTGAGCCAGGCGGTGGAGAATAACAAGGATCTGAAAATTGCC
>JAUWPC010000414.1 GCA_030611815.1 Desulfobacteraceae bacterium | reverse complement strand
GTAAAATGGTATGTTGTTCTGTATTGATATCGGGAATACGAATATTGTCCTGGGAGTGACAGATCGGGAACAGATCCTCCACCACTGGAGGATCAGGACCGAAAAAGATACCACGGTCGATGAATTGGGCATCCTTATAGGCACTTTTTTCCAATGGAAGGGTATAAAATTCCAGGATATCCGGGATACGATTATCTCGTGTGTGGTTCCCCCGCTGCTCAATACCGTGGAAGAGTTTTCACGCCGTTACTTCAAGGTTGAGCCCGTGATTATCGGTCCCGGCACGAAGACAGGGATGCCGATTCAATATGAAAACCCCAAAGAAGTAGGCGCCGACCGGATTGTAAATGCGGTGGCCGCTTACGAAAAATATGGCACCTCCCTAATCGTGGTCGATTTTGGCACGGCCACGACCTTTGATTATATCTCAAAGGAAGGCTCCTATATGGGCGGGGCCATTGCCCCAGGGGTACTAATATCTTGCGAAGCCCTCTTCAAAGAGGCCTCCAAACTTCCGAGAGTCGAGATATTTACCCTGCCGAACACGGTCATAGCAAAAGACACCATCAGCAGCATGAACGCCGGGATTATCTATGGTTATGCGGGTTTGGTGGACGGCATTGTCAACAGGATGCGAAATGAGTCAGGAGAAGAGCCAATGGTTATTGCCACAGGAGGTCTGGCGCCTCTTATCTCAGAAGTCTCGGAAACAATTGCCCACGTTGAGGAATTTTTGACCTTACAGGGACTTATAATCCTATTCAAGAGAAACCAGTAAGAGGCTGGTTGAAAACGCCCCCTTTTGCCCAATCTCTGTGTCAGACGAAAATTTTAATCCTCGAAATACTACATATATTCCTGCGGTTAAAATTTTCGCCTTCCTTGATCTTGGACAAAATTGAACATTTTCAACCAGCCTCTAAGAAAGGCGAGTAGATCCCAACACTTCGATGCCATCCTTTAAACCCCAAAGACTACCCCTGATTAAACCGCCAAGGCTGAGGCCAGGGGATCTGATTAGTATTATCTCTCCGGCCGGACCTGTGGATGAATCCGAACTGCAACCCGATCTGGAACTACTAAAATCCTCCGGTTTAAGAATTCATGTTGCACCTCACGTATATGACAGGCATGATTACCTGGCAGGAGATGATGAGGCCCGGCTTTCAGACCTCCATGCCATGTTCCAGGACAGGAAGATAAAAGCCATTTTTTGTGCCCGCGGAGGATATGGAACTCTGAGGCTCCTTGACAAGATTGACTACGATCTGATCAGGGAAAACCCGAAGATAATCGTAGGCTACAGCGATATCACCGCCCTCTTGATGGCCATAAACAAGAAGACCGGGCTCGTAACTTTTCACGGACCGATGGTGCGTGGGCTTTCCGCCCTTCACAACAGCAGCCGGGAGAGTCTTTTCAAACTCATTTCATCAAATCAACCGGTTTCATTCAGCCCCATAGCAGGAAATCCTCTCATTGCAGGGAGGGCTACGGGACCCCTGATAGGGGGCAATCTGAGTCTCATCTGCCACCTAATAGGCACCCCTTTCCTCCCGTCGCTTGACAGTGCTATCCTGTTTATTGAGGAGAGGGGGGAACCTCTATACCGCATAGACCGCATGCTCACTCATCTTGCCTTGACTGGCCAATTGAAAGGGATTGCCGGTCTGATAGGGGGCGAATTTATCGAGTGCGGCGATATCTCTGCCATCGATAATCTGCTGAATACCCTGGCGTCTGACCTGGATATCCCTCTCACAACCGGATTCCCCGTAGGACACGGCCTGACAAACCTGGCCCTCCCCCTTGGTATGGCTGCAGAACTTGATACCAGTCTCATGACCCTTTCCATATTGGAATCATCCGTTATTTGATCGACGAATTGATGGATTAAGGCACTAAATTCAATACTAACCGCTATCATGTCTGCACGAAAAAACCAAGATCTTGTTAGATTTAAAAACTGGCTAAAAGAAGGCTCAGGGGTCATGTCCCTTGTCGGTCTTTCAGGATCGGCACAGTCCTATTTCTTTTCTGAAGTTTTGGCGGATCTGGACAGACCCTGTCTCGTCATCCTCCCGGAAAGAAAAAGCGCCGAACGGCTTTATAAAGAGCTCCAGTTCTTTATGGGCGCTCCGGAAACAGAGGAGACCTCTCCCTTCCTAAGGCTCCACCAGTTCTTTCCCTATGACATGTCCCCCCTGACCGGGCTCAGCCCGCACCGGGAATTGGTCACCAGGCGAATCAATGCACTCTATGCCCTGATGTCTGACAAAAACCCTGTTGTCATTACCTCTCTCGAAGCGATTTGCTTCAGGGTCATGCCAAAG
>JAUWPC010000213.1 GCA_030611815.1 Desulfobacteraceae bacterium | reverse complement strand
ATGCCTGAAAAAGAATCTTTTTATCCATTTATACTTGATCATAAGCCTCGAATTTTCTTGAACTGGCTGCTCTACAAGCTCTTTAAGCGCGTTCATTTTAATGAAAATATGAGTGAGACGCTTAAACGGATGCACCGGAATGGAACAGTTGTCTATGCCATCAAATATAGAGGGCGCTTAGATTATCTCCTGTATCATTACCGCTTCCGAATGAGCCGCCTTCCCTATCCCAAAATCGCCTTTGACTTGAACATGTCAATGGTGTTGCCCCTGGGACAGCTCTTCAAGATCCTTAAATTTCATATAGCCTTCCTTTTAAAGAACCACAGGTTGCCAGACCCTTATAACACCGGCTTTTATGAAGAGGCCATTGAGCAGGGAACGTCCTCCCTTGTCTGTCTTGTAGATCCCAAGGGGTTTACCAGACGCTATATCCATGCCAAAAAGGACCCTCTTGAACTTCTCCTCGAAACACAGAAAAAGATGGAGCGACCTATCTATCTTATCCCCCAGCTTGTCCTTTATAAGAAGACCCCTGAGAAGGAACATCCGAGTCTGTTTGACATATTTTTTGGATTCAAAGACAAACCTGGTGTCCTTAGAAAGACCATACTTTTTTTCAGGCACAATCGCCGCGCCTTCATCGATTTTGGAGAGCACCTCAATTTGAAGAGTTATCTGGAAGGCCAGCATAGTGTGCGACCCTTGGAAGAAATGGCCATGGAACTAAGGCATATGCTACTTGAAAGCATAGACCAGCAAAAAAGAGTTATCTTAGGGCCTGTTATTAAATCGAGGCAGCAATTCAAGGAAAAAGTGCTTAAAGATCCATCTGTTATCCAGACTATTGAAAACAGATCGTCAAGGAACAATATCCGGCTGAAGCAGGTCAGAAAAGAGGCTTCTAAATACTTTGACGAAATCGCGGCGGATTATAATATCGCCTACGTCCAGTTTTCCAGCGTTGTGTTAACCTGGCTCTGGAAAAAGCTGTTTCAGGGGATTGACGTGAAATTGGAGGAGCTTGCAAAGGTGAGGGAATGTGCCAGAAAAGGTCCTGTTGTCTATGTCCCTTCCCACAAAAGTCACATCGACTATCTCGTCCTCAACTATATCATTTACCAGCACCACATGCATGTCCCCAGAACTGCAGCGGGCAAGAATCTTGGCTTTTGGCCGGTTGGACCTTTTTTCAGAAAAACAGGCGCATTTTTCATCCGCCGGACCTTCAAAGGCGCTACGCTTTATGCAGTGGTTTTCGTAAGATATATGAAGGCTCTCTTAGAAGAAAGGCACCCGTTGGAGTTCTTCATTGAAGGGGGAAGAAGCAGGAGCGGCAAACTGGTCCTCCCGAAAATCGGATTTCTCTCTATCCTGGTTCAGGCCTTCAGGGAGGGGTATTGTGATGACCTCGTGTTCGTCCCCACTTCCATCACTTATGACCGAGTCTTAGAAGAACGGACATACCTCAAGGAACTCGGGGGGGAGAAAAAAGAAAAGGAGAGCATCCGGCAGGTTGTCGGTTCCAGGCGTTTTTTTAAAAAAAAGTATGGAAAGATCTACATCCGGTTCGGTGAGCCTCTTTTGTTAAAGGAGTATCTGGCCCAAAACGAGGAATCGTCAGGCGGGACACAGAAGCGTCTGGCCTTTGATCTGATACGCTCCATTAACCGGGTGAGCCTGGTAACGCCTATGGCACTCTTATCAACTGCCATTCTGACCAGGCATCGTCGAGGTTTTAACCTTTCCGAATTGACTGATACGGCTGGAACACTATTAGCTTTCCTTGAGAAGTACCGGTTACCCACTGCTCCCTCCCTCGAACAATGTGATAAGGCAATAGAAAAGAGCATGGATGTCCTCATCAAGAGCAATGTGGTAAAGTCTTTAGAGGACGTAGAAGGGACAGAGCCCTTTTATTATGTGGATGAAGAAAAAAAGCGCGAACTGGAATATTACAAGAACAGCAGTATTCATTGCTTTCTGTCTCACGCCTTTGTTGCCCTCTCCCTGCTGAACGGGAAAGAGGAAATAAAGACCGGTGAAGATATCCTGAAGGATTACGATTTCGTCAAAAAGATTTTCAGGTATGAGTTTATTTATGATGCAGAGACCACTTCGCAGGAAGAGATCGACGACGTGACCGCCTATTTCACAGATGTATCATATATAACCTGGGACCATGCCGATACCGGGTACCGGCTTACAAGGCTTGGCTTTGATAAGCTCCCCATCTGGGCGGCCTTAATAAAGACATTCCTCGAATCTTATTGGGTAGCCACACGGTCAATTATCGCTAAGGAAAAAGGGGGCAGGAAGCAATCAGACCTCTTGAAGAATATGAATTATTTAGGGCTAAGATTCCATAAATTAGGCGTCATAGAGCACTTGGAAGCGGTCTCCCGGCTCAGCTTCAAGAATGCCATTCGCGTCGTAAACGAAGATATCTTGAAGGGTGAGGAAAAATCAGAAGAAGACCGTAGCCGGGCCAGCGACAGGCTGTCGAAATTCAGCCAGCGATTGCACGACCTGTCACACTATTAGAAATAAGGGTACACTTTATATTGGATTGTACCTGAAATGGCGGTGGAGTTTTAGCCCGCCTTTTCTAACTTGACCGCACACACCTTAAATTCAGGGATCTTGGCAATAGGATCGTGGGCAGGATTGGTCAGGAGATTTACATTGCTCTCAATAAAATGGAAGGGCATAAATAACAATCCCTGTTTCACCCGTTCCGTTACCATTGTCTTGGCCGTAATCTGTCCGCGGCGAGACGCTATCTTCACCTCATCGCCCTGGCAGATCCCTATGTGATCAGCGTCCAAAGGATTTATCTCCAAGAACCCCTCAGAGATCTCAGAATTAAGCGTCGGACAGTTTCGGGTCATTGTCCCTGTGTGATAGTGGGCAAATACCCTGCCCGTGGAGAGCCAGAAGGGAAATTCATCGTCCACGGTTTCGGCAGGGGGCTTGTATTCTATGGCGTGGAACAAGCCCTTTCCCCTTGCTATCCCATCCTTGTGTAGGAATTTGGTGCCCGGGTGATCAGGGGCAGGGCAGGGCCATTGAAGCCCATCACCTTCCAGGCGATCGTATGCAATGCCGCCATAAGAAGGCGTAAGGGTAGCTATCTCATCCATGATGGCTGCAGGTGAATCATATTTCATCTCATAACCGAACCGGGTTGACAGATCCTGGATAATCTGCCAGTCGGGACGTGAATCTCCCACCGGATCGATGGCCTGTCTTACCCGCATCACCCGCCGCTCCGTATTGCTGAATGTGCCATCCTTTTCCGCAAAGCTCGTTCCCGGCAGCACGACATCGGCTAATTCAGCCGTGGGAGTAAGGAAGATATCTTGAACCACAAGCAGTTCTGCCTTTTTGAGGGCCTTTTCCACGTGGGTGGTATCCGGATCGCTCTGCATGGGATTTTCGCCCAACACATAAAGCGCTTTCACCGAGCCCTCTAAAATCCCGGACAGCATTTCCGGGACAGTAAGTCCCACCTTGTCCGACAGCTCGGCGTTCCAGGCCGTCTCAAATTTTTTCTGAATATCAATCATATTTACCGGCTGGTACGCGGGGTACACATTGGGCAAGCCGCCCATATCACAGGCGCCCTGCACATTGTTCTGGCCGCGAAGGGGATTGACGCCGGTAGATTCCTTGCCGAGGTTGCCTGTAAGCATGGCCAGGTTGGCCAAAGACTTTACATTGTCCACACCTGTTGTGTGCTGGGTAATACCCATGCAGTAGACAATGGAGCCTCTCTTTGCAGTCCCGTAATACTCGGCGATCTTGATGATGTCTCCAGCCGCTATACCCGTAATCTCCGAAACCTTTTCAGGAGTGTAGTCTGCAACGTTTGCCTTTAGTCCTTCAAAGCCCTCAGTTTTCTCTTCAATAAAGACCTGATCATGCCAGCCCCGCTCAAGGATTACATGCATAATGCCGTTTAGGAGGGCCACATCGGTCCCTAAATTTTGTTGGACATGGATATCTGCCATCATGGCAATCTGGATCCTGCGGGGATCTGCCACTATTAGTTTGGCCCCTTTTTGTTTGGCCCGTAAGATCCTGGTGGCAACCAATGGATGGGAAGAGGTGGTATTGGAGCCGATAATAAAGATGCAATCGGCGTCTTCCAGTTCAGCAACGGAGTTGGTCATGGCCCCACTCCCAAAGGCTGCGGCAAGACCTGCCACGGTGGAGGAGTGTCAGAGCCGGGCGCAGTGATCCACGCTGTTGGTGCCCACTGCGGCCCGCGCGAATTTCTGGAGGAGATAGTTTTCCTCATTGGTAACCTTTGCAGAGGTGAAAAAGGCAATGCTGTCGCTGCCGCTGGTCTCCTTGATCTCTTTGAGCTTAGAAGCCGTGAAGTCCAGGGCCTCATCCCAGGATACTTCAGTGAGGGCGCCATTCTTGCGGAGGAGCGGCTTTTTAAGCCTCTTTTCGTTCTGGATAAACTGGTGCACATTCCATCCCTTGATGCAGAGCTTTCCCTCATTCACCGAACTGGTCTTGCAGGGAATCGTTCCTATTATTTCTCCGTCCAGCACCTCTAAGTAAAACGAACATCCGCATCCACAGTGGGTACAGGTGGTCAATACGGTTTTGTAATCCATAATTACTCCTCAATTACTCCCCAATTACTCTTCTGTCACTCAGCCTAAAATATTCAATGGCGATTTCTCGTCCGCAGCATATCCGGGGCGATACTTGAATTCATCGTCGATTATGTTTGCAACTTTTTTGTACAGCGTTCTTAGCGGGATATCGGCAGGGCACGCCTCGCTGCAAAGCCCGCAATCTATGCACCGGCCAACCATATGGACAGCCCGGGTCAAATGGAACATGGGAATCTCCGGCGGAATGTTCCCCGGATCAATAAGCCCGTCATCTTCCAGGCTGCATTCGTTGCAAAAACACATGGGGCAGACGTCCCTGCAACCATAACACTTGATGCACTTGGAGAACTCCTTCATCCAGTACTCAAAACGTCCTGTCAGGTCAAGATTATCAATCCGGACCACAGAGTCGGATGAACACCCTTTACCCTTTTCACCGTCAATAAATTCAGCCGGAAAAGGCTCTAAGCATTCACAATCATCTGCCAATTCCTGTGGACAGGCGATCCCAACAGTAATAACCTTTTGAGGGTTAAGCTGGTTCCAGGTGTACAGGGCCTTTAATCCCCGTTCGTCACATCCTCGCACTAACACGCCAAAAACATCGTCAGGATAACGGCGATGGATATTTATGAGCTGCCTATTCAGCGAATACCTGGTGTCTCCCGCTCGCTTCCTATCCCCCACTACCAGGCTGTCTAAATCCTCCTTGTCGCAAAAGAGGTGGGGACCGACATGACCATGCTTGTTGCTGAGGCCTAAAAAGCCCTTGATTTCGCCGGATTCAAGGCGTTCTCCGGCCCTGTCCTTTACTTTCTCACTCATTTCAATAACCTAACCCGGGTAAACCGGAACAGAAAAGGTCTCACGCAAAGGCGCAAAGCCCGCAAAGAAGAACAATGAAAAAATGTTAGCATGAAATTTAGCGCTTCACGAAAATTACTACCCGGCTAAGCCGCTTGAAGTTTCTCCTCTTTCTCTCTTAGAGGTGAGGGACCTAACTCTCGTAAGACCTCGATAAACTCCCTGATCTCGTGGGCAAATTCCGGGCCTTCTGCTGATGATATCCACCTTGAACGGAGGCGTTCCTCCCCAATGCCGCTAAAAGCGAGTAATTGTCTGAGAAAACGAACTCTTTTATCTGTGGCGTAATTACCGTACAGGTAATGGCAGTCACCGAGGTGTCACCCACCCACAAATACGCCGTCCACCCCCTGTTGGAAAGCCCTCAGAACATGGTGCGGTGACACGCTCGCAGAACACATCACCCGAACGGTTCGAATGTTTGTGGGATACTGCAATCGACTGACCCCAGCCAGGTCAGCAGCGGCGTATGCTCACCACGTGCATAAAAAACATATAATCTTCGGTTCAAAATCGGAGTTGCTCATAATGCATCCTCTTTAGGGGATTGTTGATTGTCGATTGTTGATTGTTGATTGAAAACCAGGGACCTTATCCA
>JAUWPC010000169.1 GCA_030611815.1 Desulfobacteraceae bacterium | reverse complement strand
GGCAATTTCACCTTCAAGTATCCGAAGACGATATTTGGGTACCCAAACAATATGATATTGGCAATGCCAGACTGTATGTGATAATTTCCTAAATCGGCTCATGTTGTTACTCCTTTCTTGATGTTGTGGGACAACTCAATTATGGAGTAACACCGAGTCGTTCAAATGGCAAAGCCTTTGAACTCTGACCCGGTCCAGAGGGCCGGGTTTTATACAGCCAAATAAAAGAAAGCTTTATGGATGATCAGAAATGCTTGAGATTTATGACAAACTTAAGAACGGGGTAGTGGATGAATAAATCTTATTTTAGATTGCCATGTAAAATTGGCGCCCCTTCTATGGTCTTTGGAGAGGATCTGTTGGAAAATGTACGGCTTCTGGCGGACATCGTGGATCATATTGAAATTGTTCTTTTTTATACGCCCACCCTTCACAATATTCCGGGGCTTCAAGAAGCGCGCATCTTGAAAAAAATAGGAGCGCAAGAAAATGTCACCTTTACAGTTCACCTTCCTGATTCTCTGGAGATAGCATCCCAGGATAGAAGAAGACGGGAGGAATCAGTCCAGCTTGCCAGAGAGATTTTCCTCAAAATGGCGGAATTTGATCCCCGGCACTATATTCTTCACATACCTTTTTCCCCGCCCACTTTAGTACCAATCCCGGGTTTATATTTCACAACAGGGTATAAACAAGAATGGGGTGAATGGACCAAACGGGCCTTGGAGTCCCTGCAAAAGCTTGATGGCGCATTGGGAAAGAACAAAAAAATACTGGTTGAAAACATTAATTATTCTCCATCTTTTTTAGAACCCTTTTGGGAGAATGGTTTCTGTGAGCTTTGCCTGGACTTAGGGCATCTAATACTCGGCCAGGAGAAGGTCATGGACTTAATAAAACAATATCTTGATGTGACACAGGAAATTCATCTTCATGGAGTCAAAGGATATAGAGAACATTTAAGCCTTTCTGTATTGCCGACAGATCTTGTGCATAAGTGGCTGAAATATTTACTAACGACTTCCTTTAAGGGGGTGATTAACCTGGAAGTATTCAGCCCTCGTGATTTGGAAGAGTCCATGGATATTGTTCTTGAAACATTTAGCCCTGCAGCAAGAGGGTAAAAGGGCATCATGGTCATAGTTTTGGCGTCCAGGTCTCGGATCTGTCCGTAGACCTGGAGTATCCTGGGATCCCGCCCAATAACCCGGCAAAGCCTTTGAGCGTGAAAATCAGATAAGGGCCTTGAGGTCTTTTCCGCCAGACTTAACCCATGTCCACCAAGGGTCGGACCTCGGTTACGTCAAAGACTACTCCCGCCACTATCATCTTGGCCGCCCCAGGTCCCGCGTGTTTGGCTATAGCCTCTTTCACGCCGTCCAATATGGCGCCCTCTTTTTGAATCTCACGCACCTTGAGGTACAGACGGCAGCCCGGGGTCTTGAACGCTACAGGGCCTTCTGCCACGCAGAAGAACACCGCGAGGGGATTTTCCTCCAAATTTTTTAAGGTCCTGTTGCTACCAAGCCCCATGATAATGGTCCCATCTTCCATAAGCCTGGGACTGCCAAAATAGGCCACATTGGGCTGTCCTTGCTTGTTTACAGTACCAAGAGTGCCGATGCGACCAGGTTTGTTTACGATTTCAACGATTTCCTTGCTGATATCGACCATTTTTCCCTCCTTTTGATCAGTAGCTTTTTGCACAATTACTGAAAGATGTGTGTTCTACATTTTCCACAAAAAGGGCGATAAGTCCCATTTTTGCGGTGGGAGTAAAAATAATTTTGGGAAAGTCTACTATAGGGTTTCATAAAAAACAATCGTAGATTTGCATGTGAAAATAGTAGTAAAGAACCCTGGGGCAGTTGACCAGGTTTCTCAGGTTGATTTGGAAAAGACGCCCGGGCTAAAAGAGATATCCCCCTATAAATCATTTATTATTCAAAATGAAAAGGGGTAGTAAAAATCCGGATACCGGGCCCACCACTACCTCCCATCTCGTCAACTGCCTTATGGAATTCCTTTCCTTTTCCGCCAACCCTGGAATTATCATGGTGGGTCTTTCCACTCTTGCCTCTACCGCATTATCTTTGATTGCTTTCCAGATCTCCATTGCCTTAAACATTTTTTCGTGGACAGCATTGTCAACAGAATAGCCGTGGGTATGAGTGGGGAGCAGAAAGGCTTCTGTGGATGTAGCTTCGAGGATTTCTTTCATGATACGCACTGTTTCTTGGAAGTTGCACGTGATCAAAACAGGGGAATCCTTATCGGGGCTGTTTATTTCAATAATTTCGCAAGGAACTTGCTCCATCATAAGATTGTATGGGATTGGGGCCTTGTTCATCTCAACAATAGTTGCAAGTGTGTCAGCAAAGTTATCGTCCAAATCAGGACATTTGTGTGGGCGTGTCTCCTTTGCCAATACCGATTCAGCAAACTCAATACAGCTCCCAAACCCACAGTTTCCGCAGTCCGTCTCGGGCAAAAACTCGGAAAGCTCATCAGCTTCGGGGGGATAGATTTCTGCCATTTCTTGTTCCACTACCATGGTGATCCTCCTTTAATAATTTCGGAAACAGAGCTTCAATCGCTGCCAGAATCTGCGGCTCTTAATTGTCTGAAGTTCTTTTTCTGCAGCCATCAAGCTGGCTTTGATCTCACCTATCTCAATATCCTTATTCCGAATTCTATTTTCAAATTCCTGTTCCTTATTTTTTAGCGCCTCATTAAGTTTTTCGCTCTGCTTGTCTTTCTCATTCATAACAGAAAGTAGGGTCGTGAGTTCTTCGTCTTTGGTCTGCATTTGTTTTTTGATTTTCTCATTTTCGCCGTTTTCTTGTTCCAGGTCTTTTTCCTTGGTATTCAGTGACGCTTGCAAAGCCGCAATTTCAGCATTTTTTCTATCCAACGACTCGCGCGCCTCATTTTCCTTCTCTTCTAATTTGATTTCAAAAGCTTGCTTTTCAATTTGCATCGCTTTTTTCAGGCTGTTGAGTTCTCTCTCTTTCTGAGGGAGGGCAAGATTCATTGCGCTTTGTTCTTCATCTTTAGCAGCTAATTCTTTTTTGATTCTCTCATTTTCTCTGATTTTTTGTTCCAGATCTTTTGTCTTAGTGCTGAGTGATTCCTTTAGTTCCTTCGTCGAAAGATCGTCACTATTCAGTAGGCTCTGAAGTTCCTTTATCTCACGATTCTTAGCATTTACAGTGGTCTTTAATTCCTTAATCGTATTCTCCGCATGCTTTAAGGCTGCCTCCTTTTTCCGTATCTCCTCTCTTATTGTCTTTCTACCCATTCGAGCACCTCTTTGATCTAAGATGGGTAAGCAGGGGTAGGATTAGCTACAGAGGGATAAAAAGACACCGGGCTTATTCGAGTATCACCAACACATTGTCTATATCCCGTTTAAAGCTGATCCTATGTTTCACACGTAAAAAGATTCTAAAATCGCTTCATCAGGCAATTTCGCTATATCTTACTTTTATCGGCTTTTTCTCTAATATCATGCTGTAGCAGAGGCAGAATTCCGTAACAATATCCTTTAATAACGGATTCATGTAATGTCGGAGTTTACCTAACCATCGGCTGAGTCTCTGTCCACGTATGTAATCCGGCTGGAGCAAGAAATCCCTTCTTATGTCTGCGCGTAGCTGCACAAAAAACATCAGGCAACCCACTATGTAATGCTCCCACTGGTCTTTGAGATCTCCCCAATAGATGTCCATGTCCAGAAATTGGAACCATCCATCATCAGAGAGGGGAATTTGGTCCATATGTTCCTTTTGAACCAATTCCTGCCCCCAGGCATGAATCAACCGGTCCAATTTTTTGATCATTTTCTCCTGATCAAAAAAATCGTCAGTATCAAAGACGATTTCGCGTATTTTGATGGCGGATTGATCTGCTGGTTTCACTCCGTACCTCTGTCTCCGAGAAGATATTCCTTTGCCGATTTCCATGTGTTGTCCAAGATATCCATGGTCCCCTGGCGTACCTCTGTACGAAAACCGAATAGTTGATTAAATTCCTCTATGTTTTCCCTCATTTCTTCCTTTGACATAACCGCCGTTGGTATGAGCAGAGAACGTTCGTAATGTTCAAACAACCGCTTGGCCATATCAACGGATACATTGCCGAATTCCCGATCGAACATGCGTCTCCAATGATGGGTCCATCCAGGAATCATAAAAAAAGTTCCTGCAACACGGCATTGCTCCCCATAATAATGCTCGCGTCCTCCGATGACGATGCCCACGCAATCGTCCACCGGATGATCTTGATCCATTGGAATAAAAATGGGGATACCGGCATCGGCTAACAATTCATCCGGTTTTTGGAGGGCGTTGCCGCACAGGCCATATCCCAGAACAATGGCGTCTACATAACGGCCCATCTCTTTGGCCGCTTTAACGAGACCTTCCTGGAGAATCCGCTTTCGATTATGGAGGCCCAGTTCCAGCACGCGAACCAGCACTTCCAATCTGCCTGGATAGTTTGGGGTAAACCCCTTGATAAGGGGTATTCTTCCAGGTCTGATATGTGCCGACTCCAGTGCCTCTATAAGGCCAAAAGAGTGAGCGTCCTCCAGCACGGTAATCCCCGCTATCTCGGAATCATGTGCCAAGACATGAGCAAATTCCAGTTCCAGGATTTCACAGGTGAGTATTCCTATGATTGTCATCAGTTCGTTTTCTCTCTTTTCTCAGGAGAGGGATATTCCAAAAATGTTCGTTCAACACTCACCCGCCTGATCCACCCTGTCTCTAATGCAAGCAATCAGGGTCTCAAGCTCCTCCTCCTTCAAGATTGCCAGGAAATTAAGATCAAGGTCCGTTTTGAGAATCTCCCCAATTTTCTTTATAAGCTCTTCCTTTGTCATACATACCTCTCAAAAATTCAAAGCGCTTTCTGATTCGATCCCTTCTTCATGAATTTACTGTATTGGAGGTTGATTTCTGTTGGGTCAAAAGACTTCCATTCCGAAGGTGCCCTATTCAAGAAGTATAATGCTGTAGCAGTTGTATTCCTCGGTTACATCATGGGCAATTCTGAACGGTTTACCTATATTTCTTAAGGTTTGGAAAACATCTATGGAGCATGATTCAACTGAGGGGCGTCTGTCCGTAGGAAACTTGCACTCATCAGGATAGGAACACTCTTTACAAAGGGCACAATTTTCAGAAACCAGACTAAAGGCCTTATAATATCCGGCTAAGAAAAGATATCGTTCCAGAGCAACTGTGCCTTTCCAGGTATTTATCTGAATCCGCCTTTTTTTCTGATTATCCCTATAAAAGTGGCCATTTGTTATGGTTCCGCAGAGCAACAAGGCCTTCTTGTATTCATTCAAAAAGGCTTGGGTCTTATCCGGGGCAGGTGTTTCTGGAGGGCAACACCAACTTGTACCGTACTTATTACATCCGTATTTGCATTTCAAGCGTACCCATTGGGCCACGCATATATCACTGGTGCTCAGAGGAATGATCTCATTGATATTGTATTTTTTCCCTAATTTTCTAATCTCCTCAATAGTATCCTTCTCTTTTCGGCTATTCTTTAGAGGATAGACCTTCTTTGCGTTATGTTGCATCGTCTGCTACCTGTTTGTCATTTTGAAAAGCAATTCCTACATCTTTCATTAAAGCCAGCCCCAACTCTACCTCCGCCGCTTTAATGATTCCACAGGGCACGGGACAACTTGAGTGGAGATTACATTTACCTGCTTTTTCATAAATCGGGTTTTTGTTGATCGGATTCTTAATAACCTCCATCATCTCTATCTTCCGCAGTTGCCCTTCCAGGGACATGACTTGCTCGCAATCACTCTTTATGGCGATTGCCACACGCTTGCTTTGCATTCTGCAAACTCTGACTTCGGTTTCAAGGCCGCAAATGCCCGATTCAATATGAACGGTGATCATGATTTACTATCCCCTGAGATCTCCCCTCCAAACCGGGGAGGGGAGAATAAGTCGATTCCTCAGCATGTGTATGCGCCGCACTATTTTTGATGTAAGATTTCCTCGGGTACCACCCCTTCCAGATGCGGAAACTCATCCTTCATGTGGGGTATCTGCATGGCTTCCATGAATTCCTGCTGGAAGTCCTCCTCCACTGTCAGTTCAATATATTCCACATTGCGAGAGACCCAGTTGGCCTCATTCCTTTTTTCACGGTTCAAGAGCGCAGATCTTGCCCCATCTCCGGCGGCGTTACCCACACCGATGATTTTGTCGATTTCACAGTCCGGGAATAGTCCCATGACCAGGGCTTTCTCCTGATCAACATGAGTGCCAAACGCTCCGGCAATCTTGACCTTGTCTATTTTTTCCATGCCCATACGACGCATCATGAGCTTGCAGCCGCAATAGAGGGCGCCCTTGGCTAACTGGATCTGACGGACGTCCTTCTGGGTAATTACAATGTCTTTATCGATGCTGGACTCCTCTGCCCAGGCAAGAACAAATTCCGGCTGTTTTGTATCCGCGTTCCTGCGGAAACGTTTAGACTTCTGGTTCTTCTTGTTAAACACACCGGTCTTGGTGATAACACCCGATGCATAAAGCTCAGCCAAAACGTCTAAGATCCCCGAGCCACAAATACCCTTGGCCTTCATATCCTTCGGTTCGGAATACTTTCGCCAGGCATCCCGGCCGATGACCTTGTAATCCACCTCGTGAGTCTCGGGATCGATTGTGATCCGCTCTATGGCACCGGGCGCTGCCCGCATACCGAACGCCAGTTGTGCTCCCTCTAAAGCAGGACCGGTAGCACACGAGGATGATATGAGCTTTTCTTTGTTACCCAGGACCAGTTCACCATTGGTTCCAATATCGATAATGAGTTGGAGTTCATCTGATTGGTAAGGCGCTTCCGCTAACAACACGCCCACGTTATCCGCGCCCACGAACCCTGCCTCGTTGGGCAGTACAAACACATACGCCGAAGGATTGGCCTTAATGCCCAGATCCCGGGCCTTGATGTCCAGGCTGTGGGGAATCGCCGGTGGGAAGGGGGCGAGACCCACATATTCGGGATTTATATTGAGAAGGATGTGGTGCATGGCCGTGTTGCCCACAAGGGTTATATCTTCGATATCTTCACGGGAGAGCCGGAGATAGGTCTTCCCCTCTTCCGGGGCCTCCACCATTACCGGCTTATCGTCTTCGCCCTTAACTACCTTTCCGTTCTCATCCTTCTTTTTTTTCTTTGGCGGGTAGGTGCCCTGAATAGCCTGGTCGATCAACCAGTTGAGCCCTTCGATAATATCATCGCTCATCCGCTTAAGCCCATCCGGATTGGTCATGTGAAAAGTGATG
>JAUWPC010000142.1 GCA_030611815.1 Desulfobacteraceae bacterium | reverse complement strand
TCTCCCTGATCTTCCTAACCCAGAGGGGGTGGTTGATATCCTCCGGGGCATAGACCGGGATGTTCCGGGAGGCAGCTAATTCTGCGACAGACTCAAACCAGATATTTTCATCCGGGTCATCTTTGTGCGTAAAAACCGCGGATATTTCAAAACCGTTCCGCAGAAGCGCTTCAATTCCCCTGCATCCAATTGTATGATAGGCTAATACTACTGTTTTCATATATAAAGACCTCGTTATTCTTGTTTCGGGATCATGCTCTGGCTCCCCACTGCTTACTCCCTATTTCCTACTGCTTACCGCTTACTCCCTACTGTTTACTTCTTAAGCTTGCTCTCTCCCATAACGCTCTCTACAAAATATCGTGGACGCGCCCTCACATCACTATAGATTCGCCCGATATATTCTCCGAGCATCCCCATACCAAGAAACTGTGCCCCGATAAAGATAAAAAGAATGGCAAACAGGGTAAAAACCCCGGCAGCGGCCCACTCAGGGCCGTAGATCAATCTCATTACAAAAAGGAATATGCCAAAACCTACACCGAGGGCGGATATGATTACCCCAAGCAGATTCAAGAGGCGCAGGGGAAAAGTTGTCATGCTGGTCAACAGGTCAAACTGCAGGTTAATGAGCTTCCATAACCCGTACTTTGAATCACCGGCAGACCGCTCTGCATGATCTACATCTATCTCTGCTGTAGCCCCTGCAAAGCTGTTTGCAAGCACAGGGATAAAGGTGCTCCTTTCATGACATTGGAGCATGGCGTCAACTACTCGCCTGTTGTAGGCCCTTAGCATGCAGCCATAGTCATGCATATCCACACCGGTGGACATCTGCACGACCTTGTTGACCATGAGGGACGCCCACCTCCTGAAAAGCGTATCGCGCCTGTGCATCCTGACGCTTCCAACCACATCGAATCCCTCGTCGGCCTTCTTGACCAGCTTTTGAATTTCCTCTGGCGGATTCTGGAGATCTGCGTCTAAAGTAATGACGATATCCCCCCTTGCCTCTGCAAAACCGGCCATAATAGCCGAATGCTGGCCATAATTCCTGTTTAAGAGGAGCCCGACTATTCTTCCGGGGTTTTGTTCCGCAGCCTTTGTGATCATATTTCGCGATTGATCGGAACTCCCATCATCAACAAGGATGATCTCAAAATCCCTTTCCATCCCTGTGCAGGTGTTCAGGCACCGTTCTAACAGCTCTTCAAGGTTTTCCTCCTCGTTAAAGACCGGAATGACGATGGAGATTGTCGATTGTTGATTGTCGATTGTTGATTGTTGATTTTCCATCATTTCCTCAATTCCTAAATCCCTCAATTCCTCAATCCCTCAATTCCTCAATTCCTCAATCCCCCAATCCCTCAATTCCCCAATCCCTCAATTCGTCAGCACTTCCTTTATTGCCTCAACCACATCATCCACGTCCTCGGGCGTCATATCCGGGAAAAGGGGGAGCGAACAGATGCGGTCTGAATTCCACTCGGTGTTCGGAAGCATGCCAAGGTGTGTTCCCATTGATTCTTTGTAGTATTTCTGGAGATGCACTGCACGAAAATGGAGACCTGTTCCGATATTCCTCTTCTTCAGTTCAGCCATAAAATCATCCCGGCTGAGCCCCGCCCTGTCCGTGTCAAGACGGACTATAAAAAGATGCCAGGCGTGTCTCGTAGTATCAACCGGGATCGAGAGAGGTAGAATCTCATCAATCTCGGAGAGCAACTCGCGGTATCTAATGGCGAGTGCAGCCCTTTTTCTGTTGAACTCATCGACGCGGGCAAGCTGCCTCAAACCGAGAACCGCCGCCATATCCGTCATGTTATATTTATACCCGGGTTCTAATACCTCGGCCTGTGGAGATCGACCCTGTGTCTGGCGATCATAGGCATCCACACCAAGCCCGTGAAACTTCAACCGGTTGATATGGTCTATCAGGTCGTCATTGTCGGAACAAAACATCCCTCCCTCACCAGTAGTGATGTTTTTGATGGGATGAAAAGAAAAAACCGAGGTCCCTTCTTTCCCCACATGCGCGCCTGAATAGTTCGTGCCTAAGGCATGGGCAGCGTCCTCCACAAGAGGGACCCCAATCCGGGCTGCAATTCTCCTCAAAGATATCATATCAGCAGCAGCGCCGGCAAAGTGTACGGGTACGATCAACCGGGTTTTGGGAGAAATAGATTCCTCAACCGAATCGGGAGAAATCATCAATGTATCCTTGTCAATATCCGCGAAGACCGGGGTAGCCCCTGCCAGGACTATCAGATTAATTGTAGAGACCCAGGTCATTGAAGGGGTAATAACCTCATCACCGGGCCCTATCCCCAATGCCTTTAAGGCAAGATGCATCCCGGCGGTGGCCGAAGAAAGCGCAACGGCTCTTTTGCAGCCGACGTATTCGCAGAATGCTAGCTCAAACTCAGCCACATTGGGGCCGGTGGTAATCCATCCCGAACGGAGTACGTCCCCTACAGCCGAGATGTCCTCTTCTGTAATGGACGGCCTGGAAAATGGCAGAAACTCCGTTCTCATCAGGCGCTCCGGGTAACAAGAAAGACCCCGAGGCATATAACCAGGATCCCGGCCCAGCGCACGGATCCCAGGGCCTCCTGGAAAAAAAACTGTCCTGCAAAGGCAGTTACGATGTAGCCCACGCTGAGGAGCGGATAGGCATAGCTTACCTCCACTCTCGACAGGGCCATGAGCCATACAATGACGCTAATCACGTAACATAACAGCCCTGTCAATACAAAGGGATTGATAAGCACCTTGGTCCCAATGGGCAGAATGTTCTCTAAGGAAAAGGCAAAATGGCCAATTGTGCGCATACCCTGCTTGAGGGAAAGCTGCGCAGCGGCATTCAAAAGTACCCCAAGGAGAATCAGGGGTAGATACCTGTTCATTATATTCTCTCCTCATGATCTGTAATCAACAATTAGCAGTTGACAATAGTCAATAGTCAATCTTCAATCCCAAAGTCAAGCCCTTGTTGCATCGAATAGACATCTTCCACCTGATCCACATACCCTGTCCACGATCTCTGGAAGATAGAACCGGTGTATTGCCGGGCAATATCCACGGTATCATCACTGCTCATGGAGTCTACGATGACAATCTCATCAACCCATTCAAGACTATCGAGACATATCCTGATATTCCGCGCCTCATTATAGAAGATATGCATACTGATAAGCGTTTGTCATCTTGCGAACACATAGATATTTGCTCCCGCATAACCGGGGAATTGAACATAATATTATTTCCTAATCCGTCGATCCCCAAGATTTTATTGTACGCGTTCACGGATACCAGGTCAAGCAAAGCCTAAGGCGCATTGTCTTGAAACCGCTTGATCTTAAGATGTTTTCCAATATAATATATCTTTTGACTGGTAGGGATAGGCATCAGATGAAGGATGTCAAGGGTCTTAAAGGGCTATTAAATTTTTTCCACCTGT
This sequence comes from Desulfobacteraceae bacterium, assembly GCA_030611815.1. GTDB lineage: Bacteria > Desulfobacterota > DSM-4660 > Desulfatiglandales > Desulfatiglandaceae > Desulfacyla. The sequence goes on along the minus strand of JAUWPC010000142.1, from coordinate 4,892 downwards.
GCTGTTAGACTTCTGCTTCTTTTTGCCACAGAGGCTCAGAGGCACAGAGGGAAATGAAAAGATTTTAAAAACCTCTGAATACAGTCATCAAGGCCTTCCAATTTAGGATGCTGGAGAAGTTTTGTGTTGGTTTGATATTTTTGGGTCTGTCCGGGTTAAAGAGGGAGAGGATTTCATGCAGACAGGTGCAGATATTTTGTTGGAAATCTTGAAAGAGGCGGGAGTACACACCGTATTCGGTATACCGAGCATTCACAACCTGGGGTTCTATGAGGCACTCAGGAAAGACGGTTCTGTAAGGCACATCCTCTGCCGCCATGAAACCACAGCCACCCACATGGCAGACGGGTACGCCAGAGAGAGTGGCACGCCGGGGGTCGTGATTACCTCAACGGGACCTGGCGCGGGATATGCCGTTCCAGCCCTGCAGGAGGCTTATGGCAGCAGCTCTCCCGTTCTCATGATTACAACCAACATCGCGGCATCCAAAATCGGCAAAGGGCTTGGCACTCTTCACGAGGTAAAGGAACAGGATGGGATTTTCAAGAATATCACCAAAGCCGTTTTCATTGTTCGGGCTGAAGAGGATATTGAAAACCTCACCTGGGAAGCCTTGAATACCTTGCATCTCGGAAGGCCGGGTCCCGTTTATCTGGAAGTCCCGACCGATCTCATGAACAGGGAAATCGGTGGAAAAAGGGATTTGGGGACCAACAAGACCGTGCAACAGACAGACATCCCTGATGTAAAAGAGGCCATAACGCTTATCAAAAATGCGGAGAGGCCCTTGCTTGTAGTGGGGACGGCTGCCGTGCGCGCATGTATGACTGAGGAAGTGGTGAATCTCGCGGAAACCCTGGCCGCTCCCGTCATCTTCACCCCCAGCGCTCGAGGGCTCATCCCGGATAAGCACCCCCTTGCCCTCGGCAACTGCGCAAGAAGCGGCACCATTCGGGAAACCGCCTCCTCCTCCGACCTGGCACTGGCCATTGGTACCCGTCTGAGAGAGGTGGACGCAAAAAGGAGAGGCCTTGTGTTGCCCCATCTCATCCATGTGGATTGGGATAATGAATGGACAGACAGAAACTTTCCCTCAAATATCTCCCTTTCAGGAGACATGCCTGGAATCGTGCGCGCCCTGATGGAAGCCCTTGAACCTCCCTTAGACAGAGAGCGCCGCTTACAGCGTGTTCATGAGATCTCTCTAAAGATACAGGGAGAGGAGGCCGAAATCCGCCGGAATCATCGTGAAATGACCTACCTGAAGGTCATTAGGGATATATTGCCCGGGGAGAGCACCCTCGTGGTCGACAACACCCAGCTTGGTTACTGGTCCGAATACTTCTATCCCTGCCATGTCCCCGGAGGATGGATGGGAGCCAAGGGATCTGCCATTATCGGGTTCGCCTTTGCCGCAGCCATCGGGGCCAAAATCGCTTCTCCTGAAAAACCGATCCTCGCCGTAATCGGGGATGGGGGATTCCTTTACAGCACCCAGGAACTGGCCACCTGTTTGAAGCACGGGATCGGTTTTCCTGTCATTGTTGTCAACAGCAAATCCTTTGGCATTATCGCCTATCTTCAGAAGAAATTCCATAAATGCGAATACGAATCGCGACTGATTAACCCCGACTTTGTGGCGCTCGCCAACGCGTATGGCATAGCAGGCAGGCGAGTAGCTTCGCCGGACGGCCTTGGACAAGCCCTGGACGAGGCGCTGTCATCCGGTGAGATGCGGATCATCGAACTGCTGGAAGATTTCCCGGAACCTCCATTCGGAAAATATTAACGCCCAAAAAACGATTTTTGGGAAGCCCTATTACATCAACCTTCCCCTCTTATTGATCATACTGCCATGAAACCCCAGGTCTTTACATGGATTTAGGGATTCAGGAATTGCGAGGAACGAAGCGCCGCGGCAATCTTATGAATCATCAATACCTTATAATTGCTTCGTTTCGCTTGCAATGACAATGTGGATATTTTATAATGGGGTTTTGGGATCGGCGAAATTTCTACAGTCGGATACCCGGACAACGGCTCATTTGCGTTGGATAGAGAACACCTGATCTAAACCAAGAACGGAAAGACTAATGGGAATTGCAAAAGCTCATACGTAGTGTCCAAGGCACAAAGGGTATGGGCTTTTTCATTTTTAGGGTATTTGGAGGATTTTCTGATGGCCAAAAAGCCAACCTACGAGGAATTGGAACAAAGGGTCAAGGAATTAGAAAATGAAGCCTTTGAGCGCGAGCGGGCAGAGGAGGCGCTGAGGGAGAGCGAGAAACAATACAGAACGCTTATGGATAACTTACCAGTTGCGGTTTATCGAAATACCCCCGGCCCTGAAGGGGAATTTCTTATGGCAAATCCTGCTTTCTGCAAAATGTTCGGATTCAACAACGAGGAAGAAGTCAAAGATTTCAGCCCCGCTAGCCTCTATCAAAATCCAAAGAAAAGAAAGGAATACTCAGATAACCTCATACAGAAGGGCGTAATCAGAAATGATGAACGGACATTACTGAAAAGAGACGGAACTCCTGTTTATACATCAATCACTTCCCGCGTAGTGTATGGGAAAGATGGAGAAGTTTCTCATTTTGATTCCATTATGCTTGACATCACCGAACAAAAGCTTGCTGAAGAGGCGCTGCGGGAGAGCGAGGAGAAATACCGAAACCTTGTGGAGGAGAGCTTCGATGGAATTTTCATCCAGAGAGGCCAAAGTATCATATTTTCAAACAAGCGGTTGAACGAGATGCTTGGGTATGGGGAAGGCGAGTTAATAGGGCAGAACCACTGGGTGGTATATCATCCTGACTATCAGAAATTGACAAGAGAGCGGGCGCAGTCTCGTATGCGTGGAGAGGAAGTCCTGCGCCGGTATGAAGTCAAATTGCAGCGCAAGGATGGGTCCTGGTTTTACGGGGAGATCAATGCCCGACCAATCACCTTTCCTTCTGACGAAGGGAGTGGGATACAGGTCTGGATCAAAGACATCATGGAGCAGAAACTTGCCGAAGAGACTTTGCGGGAAAGTGAGCAGAAATATCGATCACTTTTTGAGGAGTCAAGAGATGCAATTGTTCTTACGACTCAGCAAGGAAACTTTATTGACGCAAACCCTGCTGCATCGGAACTCTTTGGTTACACAAAAGAAGAGATATTGAAACTGAACTTCCAGAAACTATACGTTGACCCCAATAAAGGATACAAGTTTGAGAAAGAGATGAAGGAAAAGGGTTCAGTCCAAGACTTTGAAACCAAGCTACGCGGGAAAGGCGATGTTGAGATGGACTGCGTTTTTGATGTGGTCTGTCGCCGGGGTGACAACGAAAACATTTTGGAATACCAGGGCATTATCCGAAATATTTCTGAAGCGAAGCGTGCGCAGGAAGAGCTGAAGACTTCACAACAACGTCTATCCCAGATAATTAATTTTCTCCCCGACGCCACGTTTGTAATCGACAACGAGGGAAAAGTGATAGCCTGGAATCAGGCCATTGAGAATATGACAAGTGTAAAAGCCGAAGAAATTTTGGGTAAAGGCGACTATGAGTATACCATCCCCTTCTATGGTGAAAGAAGGCCGGCTTTGATAGACCTTGTCAGCAAATGGAATAAAGAGATAGAGGAAAAGTATCAGTATGTAAAGAAGGAAGGGGAGTCACTGGTTTCCGAAACCTATGATCCACTCACAAAACCCGGCGGCTTTCTACGAAATAAGGCATGTCTCCTTTATGATAGCGCTGGTGAAGTCATGGGGGCCATCGAATCAATTCGCGATATCACCGACCGCAAGGTCGCAGAGGAGGCACTGCGGGAGAGTGAGGAAAAATATCGTCTTTTGGTAGAAAATGCCAATGATGCCATTTACGTTGCACAAGATGGCGTAATTAAATTCCCAAACGCCAAGACTGAAGAACTGACAGGCTATTCTGCCGAGGAATTAAGCAAGATCCCCTTTGTTAATCATATACATCCGGATGACAAAGAGATGGTCATAAAAAGGCACAAGAGAAGATTGGAGGGAGAGGATCTTGTCAGCACTTATTCGTATAGAGCCATAAACAAAACCGGTGAAGAGTTATGGCATCTTCTCAATACTGTGCCTATCACTTGGGAAGGGAGACCGGCCACACTTAATTTCGTCAGAGATATAACTGAAGCAAAGAGGCTTGAAGCCCAACTCCAACAGGCACAGAAGATGGAGGCTGTCGCTACCTTAGCCGGCGGTGTTGCCCATGAATTCAACAATGCCCTGATGGGGATTATGGGGAATATTGAACTGCTTAAAATGGATTTACCTGAAGATGAAAGGCGAGATAGATATTTTGAGACAATGAAGGGTTCCGGTCATCGGATGTCCCGTTTGACCGACCAGTTGCTGGCCTATGCACAGGGAGGGAAATATCAACCAAAGCATCTGAAGTTGGATGATTTTGTGATAGAAACACTGCCAATCCTGCAACATGACCTCAGCCCTGCAGTCAGGGTTGAAACTCATTTTCAAAAAGATATCTCATATATTAAGGCCGACTATGCTCAGATGCAGATGCTCCTGTCTGCCATATTGGCCAATTCAAATGAGGCTATAGAAGATGAGGGCCTTATCAGAATAACTGCTGAAAACAAAGATCTTGACGAGGATTTTGCAAAACAGCATCCCGGTCTTAAACCTGGTCCCTATGCCTGTCTTACTATCGAGGATGACGGTAAGGGCATGGATGAGGAAACAAGAACCGGGATATGTGAACCCTTTTTCACAACAAAGTTTCAAGGCCGCGGGATGGGGATGGCCGCTGTATATGGAATTGTGAAGAATCATGATGGCTGGATCTCTGTGGACTCTGAATTGGGAAAGGGAACTACAGTCCGGATATATCTGCCTG
>JAUWPC010000416.1 GCA_030611815.1 Desulfobacteraceae bacterium | reverse complement strand
CCTTTGTCGTTTGAGGCCTTTCTATGGCAAGCATTCTTATTGCTGTCCTGATTGCTGTTTTTTTCTTTTTCCCGTTAATGACATACATAATTTTCTGGTACGATACGGGAAACAGCCCTTACAGGGATGAACTGGCTAAGGAATCGGGCGGGAGAACAAAAAGCTGGATCTTAAAAGGGTTTTTGTCGAGCATTCTGAGTCACATCATTATTATCAGCTCCTGTCCTCTGGCCTTTGTCAAAAGCTTGTGGCGACCGGACCCGAGTGATAGCACTTCCGCTCCCCCGGTCATTTTAATCCACGGTCTTTACCACAATGCCAGTGCATGGATCTTTTACAGGTGGTGGCTGAGACGCGCGGGATATCAACGAGTATACCTGTTTAATTATAGCAGTCTGAAATCCACCTTCTGGGAGATCAGTGGTCAATTGAATAAATGGATGGCGGAAACAAGCCGTTCCTTTCCCGGAGAGGCCGTATTAATGGTAGGGCACAGCTTAGGAGGACTCCTTGCAAAGGCCTACGCCGGAAGAAAGGATGGGGATCAAGGGCCGGCAGTCAGAACGCTCGTAACATTGGGATCGCCGCACAAAGGAAGCAGGATGGTCGTCTTCGGGATAGGGGGATTGGCCAAAAGCCTGGCCTATGGCAGTACTCTGATCCGGGAGTTAGAACAGATAAGAACCCCTTCCGAGGTGGACTGCACTGCCATCTATTCGCCGGTGGACAATATGGTACTCCCTGCCGAATCCCTGAAAGCGCCACCGGACTGGAAAGAGGAAAGGACCGGACCGATCTGTCATGTTTCCATGCTCTACCATTGGGCTACGTTTAAGCAGGTCCTGAAGTGTCTAAAGTTTCCTCCACAAACGTCCTACGTCCAAGAGGAACCATCCGATGACTTTCTGAAGATCAAACATGACAGATAGGCTGTGCCGGTAAAAGGTCCAGGCATCTTAAATGATTAGCTTGAGGAGTCGGAGCCGGACGACATCATCCAAGAAAGTTGTCATGGCAGCCCAGATCATGTAGTCATCCCGATTAAAGGTGGGATCGACGTCGGCCAACACCCCCTTGAGGGTAACCAATGCCTTTTCATACATCAACAGATCAGCGGAAAAGACCACTCCCTGGTAGGTGAATCTCTCAAACAGGAACCTGTGAACGCTTACAAACATCTTTTGGTCAAGAGGAGGAAGCAAATGGCTGATCTAAAAACAAGATTTGAGACCGCGGCTGAAGAGGTTAAAGAGTTAGCGGAGCGGCCTGATAATGATACTCTCTTGGAGCTCTATGCCTTCCACAAGCAGGCCAATATGGGGGACGTGTCTGGTAAGCGACCTGGTTTTACCAATTTTGTCGGTCGTGCCAAGTATGATGCCTGGGCCAAGCTAAAGGGTACCTCAAAAAATGAGGCTATGCAATCGTACATCGACCTGGTAAAGAGACTCAAGGGTTAGAGAGCAAGTTGAGGTGGAAACATGACTCAATCAATGGCCAGCGATCATTCTTGGTACTGTATGGATGATTCCACTGACCTTTGGTGTTCTTATCCTAATGACATTGGATCAGTGCTTCTAAATCAGGAAAGGGATTTTTGATGCTCAGTACTATTAGTTTTTCAAAGTCGTCAAGATACGAGGATCGTTACCCTGAAGTCGCTTTCGGTCTTACCTTGATCTCTGGATGCCGCAATTTCGAAAACCCTCCGGGTTTTGATCAATACAAGCGAAAGCTGCTCCGGAAGATGAGGCGGCGCGAGACGCTCAAGGATATCACCGAACGTATCGAGACCTATGACAGGTTTTTCGGGGGATTAGGTTTTGATTGCCCGTTGCCCAAACACCTTAAGAGAACGGTCAACAGCGGTTTTCCCAGATACAACCTTATGGTGGATGCCCACTTTATGGCAGAGATGTGCGCCGGAATCCTGGTGGCGGTCACTGATTTTGACCGCTTTGATGTGGCATTGGTGTTGGATTTGGCAGAAGAGGGGGAGGTCTGCCGCGGAATGGGCGGCCAGGAATTTCGAGCCAAAGAGGGTGAGATTGTTCTGAAAGACGAAAAGGAGATCGTCTGCGTTCTGTGCCAGGGTGCTGATGAAAAGACCAGGGTGGGAGAAGATACCAGAAATGTTTTGTTCTATGCCTACGGGATTCCTGGTGTAGAGAGAAATCACCTGAGAGATGGTTTGACTATTGCCGCTGAGACCATGAGAGACTTTGGAGAGGGGATTATTCAAGGGATTCAGATTTTCGGTTAATT
>JAUWPC010000377.1 GCA_030611815.1 Desulfobacteraceae bacterium | reverse complement strand
CCGCCTCTTTTGCAGTACGATTTTTGTAGGGATCTATGACCACGATGGAGGCGCCTCGCCGACGGGCCTCTAAGAAAAAGGGCCATGCATGCATATTGGTGACGACGGTATTGCTGCCCCAGATGATAATCAGGTCCGAATTCACGCTGGTTTCGATATCCGTGGTGGGAATATTTCCCATGCTTGCAGCGAAACCAGCTTCCGCGGCAGCACTGCAGATGGTTCTCAACAGCTTGGAAGCCCCTAATTTGTGAAAAAAAGGGTGACCTGCGTGGAACTGGACAACACGCATAGTCCCTGCATAGGAATAGGGCAGTATGGCCTCTCCACCTGATTCAGAGATGATTTGCTTGTACCTGTGGACAATTTCGTCTAAGGCCTGATCCCAGGTGATGCGTTCGAACCTCCCTGCGCCCTTAGCACCCACCCGTTTCAACGGATGCAGGACCCGTAGTGGTGAGTAGATACGCTCAGGATAATGATTGACCTTCACGCATATGGCTCCACGGGTGAAAGGATGTTCCGGGTCTCCTTTGACCGAGACCACACGGCCATCTTCCACCCCTACAAGGAGACCGCAAGTGTCGGGACAATCGTGGGGGCAAACTGAGCGCTTGAATTCGATCATGGGTGTACCTCTATAGGGGTCCAAAGGTTCAGAGGTTCAAGGTTTATTTAGTGCCTGAACGAAATGACTTCCCTCTTTCATAATCTTAATCATAATCGTAATCTTACTCAAAAACGATTATGATTATGAGTATGATTAAGATTAAGAGAAAACTGTTTAACTGACCGAGACGATGGACAGGGCTTTTGCTTGCATTTACACCCCCTCGACCCTGCATCGAATATATCGATGATAGGGGGTTCCCGCGATCCGATCCCGGTGGGTGTTCTTGGCCAACCGGTTGGCGTTGGCCCCGTATGTTTTTCCTTGAAAAACCAGACCGAACCCGTGCGGTATCATAATGTAGCCTGGTCTGGTGGAGGTCGTAACTTGGAGCTCAAGGGTTTCTTCACCAGCTTCGGTAGTCACCTTTACCATCTGTCCGTCTTTGAAACCGAACTTTTCCGCGTCCCCAGGATGCATGATGGACGTGCAGGCCCTTTTTCCCCTGTTCCAGGCAGGATCCCTCATCTGTGTATTGGCGTTGTAGTCCATGTGTCGGCCGGAGGACATGATGAATGGGTACTCTTCCTCACCCTCTTTGAGTTTTTCCAATTCGATAGCCGGATCGATCTCTTGAATCCAGTCTGCCATCTCGGGGACATTGAGGTTGATTCGTCCGTCTTCTGTGGCCAGGGCCTGGAAATGGTCCCATTTTTCGGCATCTACTTCGCCAACGCAAATACCTTCAGGATGTTGCAGGATAGACTGGAAGATCTCTTCTCCAAGACCTGGTCCGGGATGAAATCCCACCCGTGCGGCCCTTTCATGGCCTGCGGGTGGCAGGCTTTGCAGAGCCCCCCAAAAAGAAGCTAATTGGGCTGAGCCCAATTTTTTACCGAGCGTTTTGCCAAGAACGTATGGCATACTCTTGCCGGCCTTGGGATTAGACTTCAAATATTCAAGCAAAGCCATTCCAAACTTTAATCGGTCCCCTTCATCAGCCGTATCATAAAGCGAGTCCGGAATTTCAGGAACTAATCCCAAGCGATCGGCTAACCGCAGGAATATCTCGCCGGCTTCGATCTGCTCTCCCTCCGGTTCCAGCACAGGGTGGCGCACCTGCATAAAGATCTTTGGAAAACCTCCTTCCCAAAGGACAAGACCTGCGTCCCACGATTCATAGGCGGATAAGGCGGGGAGTACATAATCAGAAAGGGCAGCGGTTTCGGTCATGGCCACGTCAATGGTTACCAGAAGATCCAATCGTTTAAAGGCCTCTTCATAGGCCGAGGTGTCGGCAAAAGACCTCAGCGGATTGGCGCCGCTCACTATTACCGTGCGAAGCCTGTCCGGATGGTCAGACATGATTTCCTCGGGCATCACATTGGGAGGATACACCCTGGTTATGCCCGGATAATCCGTAACAACGGTGCGCCAGTACCGGGATTCCCGTTCATCAGTGGCTGCAGTTCTCTTTCGTACTCCGCCACGCAAACTAACTGGAAAGATATTTCCGCCTTCAACACCGATTCGTCCACACACAGCCCTAAGAACTGTTTCAAGATAAGAGATGAGCGTGCTGTGCCGGTTCATGAGAACCCCAAGGTCGCTGTGATGGCAGGACTTTCGAGTTGTAAACAGATGGCACACCTCTCTCACCCTGTTATAACCCAGTTCACAAACCTCTATGGCTGCTTTTGCATCAAAATCGGTGAAAAAAGACTGGATCGTTTCAAAGCCGTTTACATGTTTTTCGATGTATCCCTGATCGTGCCATCCTTCATTCAGAATGATGGAGATCATGGCCCGGTACAGGAGGGCATCTGTACCTGGTTTGATAGGCAGATGGATATCAGCTATTTTGGCGGTTTCCGAAACGCGCGGATCGACGACCACAAGCAGCCTGTCAGGGTCCTTGGCGAATTTACTGAGCACACGGCGCGCCTGAGGTGTATGATGGCTCATCATCGGGTTCCACCCAAAAACAAGGAGCATATCCGTTTTGTCAAGGTGCGGTGTGGCGTGAAGGCTTTGGTTGCCATAGGTTTTTCCATCCGCCCAATACCTGCCGGTCAACTCTTGGGCTAAGGCGTTATAAAAGTATTGCGAACCTAAGCCTCGGAGCAGGTTAATGGCAAACATACCCTGCAATGCGCAGCCGATTGAACCGCCCCCCATCAGGGCAAAAGAACGCGGTCCGTGTTTGTTTATCAGAGCGGAGAATTTTTCGGCTATCTCGTCGATGGCCTGGTCCCAGGATACTCTCTCAAAGGTGTCTCCGACCTTTTTAAGGGGATGCATGAGCCGGTCGGCATGGTGCTGGTGATACATGATGTTCAATCCCTTACGGCAGGCATAGCCCTGGCTGAAGGGGTTATCTTTATCCCCGCGAACCTTGATTATACGGTTTTTCTCAACCCGGACTTCAAGACCGCACAGATTTGCGCATAGGATGCAGGTTGTTTTTTTCCAATCCATTATTTTAACCTCCTAAT
>JAUWPC010000290.1 GCA_030611815.1 Desulfobacteraceae bacterium | reverse complement strand
TTTACTCCTCTATTAGACAAGAGGATCCATCTTGAGGGCCGGATGTCCCACCTTTTCGAGGAAGGGCATTATCTCTTCCTCAGTGATACCCACGGTCTCATCCGCAATCTTATCGTAAAGATCAGGAACACCCATTTCCGCACCGCGTTTTTCAATCCGCTCTTTAAGTTCTTCCTTGAGCATCTTGGGCATCCAGACCATACGGAGCAATCCACCATCGCCGAGGATAAACTTACCCTGGCAAATATTGTACTTGGAATGACCCACGAATCCTGGAGAAGCCGCCCCTCCTCCCATAACACCGGCAAGTGTGGTGAACTTCATACCACAGGGTGTCTCCCCTGCGTAATCCCTGCCAACGGTCATGACACCGTTGCAGGAGGGAAGCATTGCGGCGATGCATTCACAACACCCGCATGTGGTCATGGGATCAATCAGCATGGAATAAAAATTATAATGGGTCACATTACCTCTTGATGCCTTGAATACAAAGTCATTGACACCCTTCCACTGGCCCAGCACCGGATCAATACACTCACCCTTTTCTATGGGCTGGTTGGGGCCTGTCGGGTTGATTTCAAAGGCGGCTTTGCAATCCATCCAGTTGTAGGCACCGCAAAGACCAGTTCTTTCCGGGCTTACACTGCATACATGGTTGGGGGCAAAGGACTGGCAGAGGGTGCAGGAGTAGTATGTCTCTACATCCTCATCTTTCATATTCTCAACACGCCCATCTCTCGCCGCGTATTCGCCCCTCGCCCTTTTTGTCAGGGCATCAACGTCCTTTTTCTTTGTATAAAGGGTTATCTGGACCTTATCCAAGATATTTCCAAAATCCTGATGGAACTTGGCATGGAGGACAACTCCGATGTGCTTTAATGAAAAACCCTTTTCCATTGCCGCCTTACTGATCCGTATCCAGGCGATATCACGCTGTCCTATATGCATGACATACTGGATATAATTGGTCAGATGATGAATCTGGCGTTCAATGATCGGCTCAAAATCGGTCTGGAACTCACGGCCTGCAATCTGGACATAGATCCCTAAGGGGAAGGCTTCTCCCTCCTTCACATCGGTGATATCCGGACCGATTAGTTCTATCTTTCCGTCTTCGATCTCGTTCATCTCAGCCATCTTGACAAGTTCCGTGCACTGGGCCTTGCCTCCACCCGTCTGACAGTGTAGATCAGCGCCTCTCACCCGCTCACCCTCGAAGGCCGGGCCAAAGGACAGCGGGATATCGATCTCTGAAACCGTGACCTTAAGACCCCTTACCTCAACAGATCTCTGGCATATTTCATCATGAGAAACAGGCGACACCACGTGCTCGTAGGTACAGATTCCTGTAGGAAGGATCTGGGTAATATCCGTATCGGCTATGGTTGGAAAACCCCAGTTTACACATCCTGCGGCAGCAACACCCCACTCGGTTCCAACGTCACCCAGGGCGTTAACAAATGCAAAGACCCGCTCTTTGTTGTACATGAGTATCTTTTTATAATCACCGGGCTGAACACCACCAAAGGCCATGGCAACCCTGTTTGCAAAACCCAGGGCAAACACGGCTGAAGAAATATAAGGGCCAAAAGTCGCGATCCTCGTATTCCACCCCACCTGCACGCCTGCTTCAATAAGCTGTTCAGTTACCGAGGTTCCATTATGACTTGCAGCCAAAAACATATAAAGACCTTTTCTCTGGTAATCTTCAACGATCATCTTGGCAATTTCAGGACTTGGCGCCGCTCCAACGATTGCGGCAAACCCCGGCGCTGATCCGTCAACAAACTCAACACCCCTCTTCCTGAAAATCGTATCGTCCGCGGCCCCGAGCCAGATCTTACCGGCATCTATATCCGGATCTTCCGCATGAAGATAAAAATCGGGCTCATTGAGATACCTCAAGGCCTCTATGATTTCAAAAGATATAATACCTGCCATGCCCGCGTCTAATAAAGGACCGAGGAAAGGGAGCCAGTTTTTGCCCTTAATATGTGGCGGAAGAAGTCCCCGCGCAATTTCCAGGGGTTCTTTCATATCCTCAAGGGTCTCAACCTTTATCCCAAAAAGCGAATAGATAACCGGCAGAAAATAGGCCGTGTTTGGAAAACCTACCTTTGTGCTCGCATCATATGTATCAAGGGCCTTCCGGTATTCTCCTTCGGCCTGTGAAACTACTTTATAGCCGCCCTGTATGGCCGCAAATGCTATTAATCTTGACATTTTGTTCCTCCTTCGTTGAGGATTTATTTTAATCCTTAAATTTTTATATCTGTTCTATATCTTCAAAAGACCATTACACAGCGCTTTAATCAAGCGCCTGGCGGCTCTGCATATCCATAAGGACCCTTTCCCTCGCCTTGTCTATGCCCAGTTCTTTCCGCTTTTTATCTATATGGGCAATCATCAAATGGGCATGTTTGATTGGATCAGGCTCCACGTCCCACATACCTCCATAGATTTTCTCGAACTCTTTGGTTATATAATCGTGAAATACCGGAGCCCCGCTCGTGGGAAGCGTGACACCAAACACCGTGTACACACCCGATACTACAAAATAATGGCCAATGCTTATGGCCTTTTCACTCATCCATTCAGGAGCGCTTCCTGCCACCGGCCATTCACTGATATCGTTGCCAAGCCCGCCTGCCTTCACCACCTCTGTTGCTGCAAGGAGAATTCGGCTGTTATCGACACAGGAACCGAGGTGTAATACGGGGGGAATACCAACGGTTTCACAAACCTCTGCAAGGCCCTGACCGGCATGCACTGCTGCGGCTTCAGGAGTAAGGAGCCCCTCCATTGCACAGGCGATGGCTGTACAGCCCGTAGTGAGGACGAGCACATCGTTTTTGATCAGCTCTTTGCAGATTGCTATATGATCACGGTTATGTTGTGTCCTCGCGTTGTTGCATCCTACAACACCGGCAACACCGCGTACGCGCCCGTTGATGATATTATCATTTAATGTGTAGTAGGTTCCGCGGAAAGAACCACCGAGATGATACTCTGTGGATTCAACGCCAAAACCGGCGACAATGGGGGCCTTATGCTGCGGAATCATTACCTCTGCACCGCGGTTTTCAAAGTTGTCAATGGCTATTTTAACAATCCGCTCGGCGTCTTCGCGCGCATGATGCTCATCAAACTCAATATGGATCACATTCTCCTGCTCCATCCTGGCTATGGGATGGGTTGTAATGACCTTTGTATGAAAGCATTTTGCAACATTTGCGATATTCTGCATAATACACTGGATATCGACCACCATTGCATCGCAGGCACCTGTAATAATAGCCAGTTCCTGTTGCAGGAATGTCCCGGCCAAAGGAATCCCGTGACGTTGAAGCATTTCGTTTGCCGTGCAGCAGATTCCTGAGAGTTGAATCCCTTTTGCGCCCTTTTTCTTGGCATACTCGACCATAGCTTCTGTCTCTGCCACGGCTATAATCATCTCGGATAAAACCGGTTCATGTCCATGGATAATAATATTGACATGATCCTCTTTCATGACACCGAGGTTTGCCTCTGACTGGAGGGGGTAAGGCGTTCCAAAAAGAATGTCCTGGATATCGGTGCCAAGCATCGATCCGCCCCAGCCGTCGGCTATGGCTGCTCGCGTCCCCTGCTTCATGAGGTTCTTGTAATCCTGATCAACCCCCATATGGGTACGGTGCATGATTTCTACAATTTCCCGATCAATGTTTCTGGGAAGCACACCCAGCTTTTTCCACAGTTCATACCTGGCCTTAGGCGCCCTTTTGGGGTATAAAAGCGTTCCTTCTGTTTTTCCCCACTCGTTCAAGGCTGTTTCTGCAGTCTCAAGCGCGATTTCATCCATGTCCCTGTCAACCTCTTCGCCATCCACCTCCACGGTGGTTGCCACACCTAAGTGCCCTGCTACGGCGAGGAGTTTGTCAAAATCCTTTATCTGATAATCCTCTGTCTCTTTTCTTGCGACAGCAAGAAAGACCTCTGCCACTGAACGGCCATGATCCGAATGGGCAGCCGCACCGGCAGCTATCATTCTTACGAAATTTCTGGCCGCAATTGTATTGGGCGTGGCGCCGCAAAGCCCTTTTCTTGTGTCCTCGCCCTCTATCCCACCTTTCGGAAGAGGAAGACGGCAGGGTCCCATGGCGCAGTTCTTACAGCATATACCCTGAACTCCGATATTGCAGGGCTTCATGGAAAGAGCCCTATCAAAGATCGTCTCTACTCCCAATTCCTGGGAGCGTACGATCATCTCCTGTGATGCAACGTCTACCGAGGCTGCCACAGGATCAACCACTTTTTTCTTCTTTTCCATCTTAACTACCTTTGGTGTTTCTTCTGCCATTAGAGGTTCCTCCTCATGTTTATTTTGTTCATTATGGTTATTTTTTAGATACCCCTACCTGCGCACCCGTTTGAACTTGCTAACGGTTTTTTGCTGCTTGGTTGTCTGCTCCTTTGCAGCGGTCATAGAA
>JAUWPC010000209.1 GCA_030611815.1 Desulfobacteraceae bacterium | reverse complement strand
CCCATCTTCCCCAGCCAGGGCCATGAGCAAAGACAGGGTAGGCAATGACTGCCGCTAACAACAAGATCCCTATAATGGTTACCAGTTTTTTCATTTTGACACCTCCTGTATTCGAATTTGTTTTGGTTTTACGCTTTATTAGAGCAATGGGCGTGCCAAATGGATCATGTGGGGTGTAACATGTTTAAATTACAGGGTATTACGCTTATTGAACGTGAGGATGCATTAATTTATTGCGCTCAGCTCTGAAAAGATGGATACTTTGTATGCAGATAAGGTACCCAAGCGGGTACAAAGTACCCGATAAGGATGTATATAAACGTTTTATTTTCTTACTCATAATCATAATCTTACTCATAATCAAACATCCCCGCCTGCCTCGCGTTGCGAAGCATTGCGGGCAGGTCTCAAGCAAACTGTAAATGAGTATGATTAAGATTACGAGTAAGATTAAGAGTTTTTGAACGTACTGTCGAATATTCATCGTGCCGGATAGGGTGTTGGCGTTATGTAATCGAGCACTTATGGCCATTGGCGCATAAACAGACTTGTTTTTTTCCAAGGAAATAGTCTGTAAGTCACTAAAACGAACAAAATTAAAGGTGCACATGCCATTATAAGATAGTATGCAGTTTCAGAAGAAAAACCCGTCTACAGGCTACCGACAGACAGGCAATTTGATCCTAATCTGAGATCTGGTACTATTCTTGCTTAAAAGACTAAAAGATGAATCACAAAATCACCAAAAAATCCTGGGTCGGAATTCCCCCGTTGGTCATTATCGGAGCGGTGCTGATTTTGGCGCCGATCTTTCTCTTTCTGACACTTGACTCCATCAACCGCCAGAAAGAGAGCACCATTGACCTCTTGAAGGAAAAGGGGGCGGCCCTCATCAGGTCCTTTGAGGCAGGCGCCCGAACAGGTATGATGGGAATGCGGTGGGGAGGGGCCCAGGTCCAAAGTTTGTTGTCAGAGACAGCACAACAACCTGACATCGCATATATTCTTATCACCAATGTAGGGGGAATTATCCTTGCAGACAGTGATCTCGCCAATATTGGAAAACAGTATAGAAGCAATGTGGATTTAGACCAAGCCTCCCGCTCAAAAAAGGTGGAATGGCGTCAGGTCCCTGGGAAGGACGGCTCCAAGATCTTTGAAGTGTTCCGTCAGTTTTCGCCAATTAGGGGAAGTCTCAGGGGGCAGCATGTCAGGGTCGTGAAAAATGACTGGTGCCGCGGGCATATGAGTCGTGAAGGGGATGTTGCCGACTCGCGCCAGGTGATTTTCTTGGGACTGGACATGGGACCTGTTGAGGCTGCAAGACAGGAGGACATTCGCCATAGCATTTTCATGGCCCTAACCCTTCTTCTGATAGGTTTTGCGGGTATCGTATCTCTCTTCTTAGCACAGGCCTACCGCTCAACCAGGACCTCCCTCTCAAGGGTAAAGGCCTTTTCAGACAACCTGGTTCATAATATGCCGATCGGTCTTTTGGCCATTGATGCGGATGAAAGGATTGCTTCTTTTAACCAGGCTGCCGAATCAGTACTTAGACTATCATCTAATAGTGCCATGGGGAAAAGACCGACGGAAATTCTGCCACAGCCACTGTTGGAATTCTTTATTCAACTGAAAACCCGGCAGGGTCTCATAGATAAAGAATTAGACTGTCCTGTTAAAGATGGCAAGATTATTCCCTTAGAGGTGGTTGGTACTTCATTGAAAGGAGATGAGGACTCTGCTGTGAGCTGGGTGATTCTCTTCAGGGATTTGACGGAGATTCAGCATCTCAAGAAAGAAATTGCAAGAACCCAGCGTTTAGCATCCATCGGAAGGCTGGCAGCAGGAGTTGCCCATGAAATACGAAATCCATTGAGTTCTATTAAAGGGTTCGCAACATACTTCAAGGAGAGGTACCGAGAGATTCCGGAGGATCATAAAACTGCGGAAATTATGATCCAGGAGGTTGAACGTTTGGACAGGGTTATCGGCCAGCTCCTGGAATTCGCCCGGCCGATGAATATCCAGAAAAAAACAGCCTCTCTTGAGGACGTGATAAAGGATTCCCTCAAAATGGTGGAGGCAGAAGCGCACCAAAAAGGAATAAAGGTGGCTTTCAGCAGTGATCCCCAGACAAAGGAGGTGCGGATTGACACCGACAGGATCAGGCAGGTCCTTTTGAACTTGTACCTAAATGCCATTGCAGCTATGGAAAGCGGGGGCGTCCTCTCTGTAGAACTCAGGCAGGACGATGATGCCGGTCGCTTCCGGATTATAGTGTCTGACTCAGGCACAGGTATCAAGCACGAAGATCTGCCCCACCTGTTTGACCCATATTTCACTACGAAACCTTCGGGGACCGGCCTCGGGCTGGCCATTGTCCACAAAATAATCGAATCCCACGGGGGCGAAGTCAGTGTCGAGAGCCGCTACGGAGAAGGCGCCACCGTAACAATTCGACTTCCTTACGACAGGGAGGGTTCAACCGCATGAAAGGAATAAACAGTGTTTTAGTGGTGGATGACGACCGTGCCCACCGGACCATGTTACATACCCTCCTTTCCGGATGGGGATATGAGGTCAATGAGGCAGATGATGGCCAGGCAGCCATAGAACAGGTCCATGCCCGTGCCTTTGACCTGATTCTAATGGACATCCGGATGATTAAGATCTCCGGTCTCGAGGCATTGACAGAAATAAGGGCATTCAATCCAGCCATTCCGGTGATTATCATGACCGCCTATTCTTCTGTAGAAACGGCCGTAGAGGCATTGAAGAAAGGGGCCTATGACTACCTCACCAAACCCCTCGATTTTGACGAACTGCGGATGGTAATGGAAAGGGCTATGGACCACAGCCATCTGAAAAAGGAAAACCGCATCCTGAAAGAGGCGCTTGGCAATCAATTTGACACCCGGAATATCATAGGAGGGAGTGAGGCCATGGTCAGGCTCCTGGAAACAGTGGCCCAGGTTGCCCCTTCAGAGGCCACGGTCTTGATTACCGGGGAATCCGGCGCTGGCAAAGAATTGATTGCAGGGGCAGTCCATTTTAACAGCCCGAGAAAGAATGGCCCCTTTGTGAAAATGAACTGCGCCGCCATAACTGAGAGCCTCCTTGAGTCTGAACTGTTCGGCCATGAAAAGGGGGCCTTTACAGGAGCCCACCGCCGCAAGGAGGGCAAGTTCGAGCAGGCGGATGGGGGGAGTCTATTCTTGGACGAAGTGAGCGAGATGTCCCTCTCCATGCAGGTCAAGCTGCTGCGCGTCCTTCAGGAAAGGGAATTTGCCCGGGTTGGCGGTGAAGATATTATTAAAGTGGATGTAAGGGTTATTTCCGCTACCAACAAAGACCTCATGCAGGAGATTGAGCCTGGACGGTTCAGGGAAGATCTCTATTACAGACTGAATGTGGTGGCCCTGAACGTACCGCCATTGAGAGAGAGGAATGAGGATATCCCCTTATTAGCCGGTCATTTCTTAACAACCTTTGCAGAAAAGAATCATAAGCCGATAAGGGGCTTTTCCCCGCAAGCCATGGATCAACTGCTGAGATACGCCTGGCCGGGAAATGTCCGTGAATTGATGAATACGGTCGAAAGGGCAGTGGTCCTGTCAAGGTATGAATATATCGATGAAGAAGATCTCCCCTTTCATATCAAGGATGGACTGGCAGATGCTGTTGCGGATTCACCTCTCTCAGCCCCTGAAGCCGGCCACTCCTTAGAGGAGGTGCAAAAGGGGACCATATTGAAGACACTTGAACTCACCGGCGGAAATAAAAGCGAAGCTGCCAGGCGTCTGGGGATCACCCGCAAGACCCTGCATAAGAAACTCAAGAAATATGGCGTGATGCAATAAAAAAGGGAGGGCCCCCCGGAGAAGGACCTTTCTTTTTTACGAGGAAAGCTGATCCATCTCTATGTGCAATCAGTTGCTATTTCCACCACCGCCGCCTTTCCCTTTACGACCAGTGCCGTCACCCTCCTCGGTTCCAGCGCCCTTTTTGGCCCCGTGTCCGGTCCCATCTTTAGGTCTGTCTCCTGTGCCGGTTCCATCCCCCGGGCCATACCTATATCTACGCTCTGAATCACCAGGTCCTTCTCCTGTCCTTGTTCCATCTCCAGAACCATTTCCGGAACCATACCTGCTATACCCACTCTCTGAATTATCATCTCCTCTCTGTCCCATTCCCGATCCGCCACCCCTGCCACCACCAGCCCGGTTCCCTCCGCGGGCCATGATTATCCTTTCACCCGAAAAAATCCGCGTCAGATTACTATCACTATCCTGCGATTGCGCATTGAAGCGACAGGTTTGATTGGCCGGATTCTGGAGGCTTGCCCAGGTCGTCACCGGGGCGAACCCCACTGCGACCGCAAGTCCCAGCCCAAAGACAATCATGTTCTTAAACCCTTTTCGCAAGACTGATTTCTCTGAAACGTTATCCATTGTTGACCTCCTGTTTGATAAATTTTGTGTTTGTTATAAAGCCGTCTTGTTAAGCATACTTACAAGGAGTGTGCCAAAAGATCTTTCACAACAAAAACAATTAGTTATACAAAAATGGATCAACCCAGGATTCGACAATCAACGTAATGGGTCGACAATATTGTCGAGAAACGTCTGTCTGTTCCCGAGAAAAACCGAAGGCGTTCACAGGTTTGGGGTTCAGAAGTTCAAGGTCATTTTTCAAAGGTGCGTTCGGCATGATCATGCAACTTCTGAACCGGTGAACCCCCGAACCTGTGAATGGTTACTATTATTTTTTTATTTGACAACGCTCCTTGCGAGGCATATATTACTCAAACAGAATATAGTGAGGTTGATCATGAAAGATTTTATCAAGGTAATGAAGGCGCTTTCTGAACCTAACCGGGTGAAGATCGTCAAGATGCTTCAGCAGAAATTGATGTGTGTTTGCGAAATGCAGGCCGCTCTGGGAATAACCCAGCCCAGCGTATCCAAGCACCTTAAGATCTTGGAAGATGCAGGGCTTGTGGACTCTAAGAAAGATGGCCTATGGGTCAACTACGACCTCACGAACGGTGCTGTCAGTCCATATGCGGCCGCCCTTTTGGGCAATTTGAGGCACTGGCTGGAACAGGATCGGGAGATCGGGGAATTGGTGGAAGAACTCCCAAACATCCGGCGTGAAAATATCTGTAAGAAATGACTTATTTCTGAATGTATAACTAAATAGGAATATGGCTATGAAAGAACGAACCAAGCTGTTGTTTATCATTTTGATTTTTTTAGCCTGCTACTACGTGCCGTGGGCCAACCCCACCATACGGCAATCAGGGCTCGAAGCATTTATGATGCTTCAGGAATATGCCCGTAAACATGTCTTGACCTGCCTGATCCCGGCCTTTTTTATTGCGGGGGCCATCGGGGTCTTTGTGTCTCAGGGTGCGGTCCTAAAGTATTTTGGCGCCACAGCCAATAAGATCCTTTCCTACTCTGTGGCCTCTGTCTCGGGAACAGTTTTGGCTGTCTGCTCCTGTACTGTCCTCCCCCTCTTTGCAGGAATCTATGCCCGGGGGGCCGGCATTGGTCCGGCGACTGCCTTTCTCTATTCAGGCCCTGCCATCAATGTATTGGCCATTGTCCTGACCGCAAGAATTTTAGGCTGGCAATTAGGCCTGGCACGGGCCATCGGCGCGGTTGTATTTGCCATCATCACCGGACTTCTGATGGCCTTTTTCTTTCGAAAAGATGATGCAAACCGCACTGCCGGGCAGATATACCTCCCTGACGAAGAGGAAAAGGGGCGTACCCTTTTGCAGGACGGTCTTTACATGCTTACCATGGTCCTGATTTTAATCTTCGCAGCCTTTGCCAGACCCGCAGCAGGTTCCACTGGTATCTGGCCAGCCATCTTTGCGGCTAAATGGTATATTGCCGTGGGGTTGCTGATCATTTTAGGGATCATGCTCAAGACCTGGTTTACCAAGGATGAATGTGTCAACTGGGTGGAATCCACCTGGGGATTTATGAAGCAGATCCTTCCGCTCTTGGGTGCAGGCGTCCTGGTTGCCGGTTTCATGTTGGGGAGGCCCGGACATCCGGCATTGATCCCGGAACATTACATTGAGTATTTAGTGGGGGGTAATTCGGTGTGGGCCAATCTGTTTGCCTCGGTCTCGGGGGCGTTTATGTATTTCGCCACGCTCACTGAGGTGCCCATACTCCAGGGTCTTATCGGATCCGGCATGGGGAAAGGCCC
>JAUWPC010000245.1 GCA_030611815.1 Desulfobacteraceae bacterium | reverse complement strand
GACCACCATTCTTATCCTGCCTGGAATTTGTATCCTACGCCCGCAACGGTGACAATATATTGTGGGTTTTCGATGTCGGATTCTATCTTTTTTCTGAGTCTCTGCACATGAACGTCCAATGCCCTGCTGTGCTGGTACAGTTCTGAATCACGCCATATCTGATTTGTGATAAACTCCCTGGAGAGGACCTCATCGGGATAGGAAACAAAGAGTTCCAATAATTCAAATTCCGTCTTGGTCAGTTTGATCTCTTCTCCACGGGCAGAGACCTTTCTGGATTTGAAGTCTATGGAAAGTTCCCTCAATTCATAATGGTCCTTAACCAAATTCCTTTCAACCCTCTTGAAAATAGCCTTGATTCTGGCTGAAAGCTCGAGAAAATTGAATGGTTTCACCATATAATCGTCTGCTCCACACTCGAGTCCAAGGACAGTGTCCGACACTCCGTCCCGCGCTGTCAGCATGATGATGGGGAAATCGAATTCTCTTCTTATTATCTGGCAGGCCTTGATCCCGTCGATATCGGGCAGGTTCAGATCGAGTATGATCAGGTCGGGGCGACATCTCTTTGCCATATCCACCCCACTACGGCCGTCAAAGGCGGATAATACCTCATAGCCATCTAATTCCAGATTGCCCTTAATTGTCTCTACAATATCTTTATCATCATCGACGACCAGGATAGTTGCCTGGATCTTACCTGTTACTTCAGGCATAATAATTATTCCTTGTCAGATACCTTGTCAGATGCTCAATCTAAACCACCCTAAATAAAATGGCCTATCGCTTTTACAAGATTAACACCGGCAGACTTTCATAGAAAGGACTTTTTGAAAATTTACAATTTCGTTACATTTTTATCAATATTATTATATCTTCTGTTCAAAAGGAGATTCAAGATCCCAGGATATTGATCTGATACGTTTGACTTGTTCCATCAAACAGGATATCAAAATCCTGTATATAACAACCACTTAACGAAATCTGTTATGAGGCAAAAAAAATGAGAAAACTCCATCTTCCTCTCCAATGGAAATTCCTTTTATGCATCACACTGATTATCTTCCCGACCATTGGGATCATTTTCGTATGGGAAGGCATGCAGCAGGAAAAAAGGGCCATAGATCAGATTATGAATCAGGCAAGGGTCCTGGCGAGGCAGATCATCTTGACCCGGCAGTGGATCTCTGACTGTGGAGGCGTAATGGTGGATGAAACAAGCGAAGGGGCAAAAGATATTCGCTGTTTTTTCGACGACAAACTCATAACGTCCAGGGGATCCTATCAGCGATTCACCCCTTCAATGGTAACCAAAAAGCTGTCCCAATATTCAGATCGTGAAGACCTTTACCGGTTTCGGCTTGCAAGCCTGAACCCCCTCAATCCGGAGAACAGGCCCGACGAATTTGAGAGAGGAGCCTTGGTCAGGTTCAGGAATGCTGAGATCACCGAGGCATACAAGTTTGACCATCAAGACGAAAAGCAATGCTTTCAATATATAGTGCCCCTTCATCTGGAAAAGGGGTGCCTTAAATGCCACCAGACCGGGGAGGTATCCAAGGGCGGCATCAGGGGCGGCTTAAGCCTGCTTCTCCCCATGGATAAGATGAGGTCCGGCCTTCAACAGGATCATCTGAAATTGGCGATTGGCGCAATTTGTCTCATTTCTCTCTTAATCTTAACCCTGTTCTTCCTGCTCCGACGGTTAGTGATAAGACCTATGAGGGAGTTTGAGGAAATGGCCGGCAAGATAGGCGGGGGGCATCTGGATGCCCGGGTGGATATCTCGACCGGAGACGAGTTTGAGAGATTGGGCCAGGCGTTTAACTCCATGGCCGAAAGGCTTGGCAGGGGCCGAGGTCTTCTTGAAAAAAGGATCAAGCAGTCCACAAAGGAACTTTCTGAGGCCAACCGCGAATTGCAAAGCTTGGATAAGCTCAAGTCTGACTTCTTAGCAAACATGTCCCACGAACTCAGATCCCCGTTAACGGTTATTCGTGGTGGGGTGGATTATCTTAACCGAACCATAAAGGGGACAGAAAACAGGCGCTATCTCGACATAATGGACAAGAACCTTCGTCGCCTCATTCATCTGGTTTCAGACCTCTTTGATTTTACCAGGATAGAGGCAAAAAAGGCCGACTGGTCTTTTGAGCGGGAAAATGTGTCTGGGCTGATTCAGGAGGTCGTTGAGATCCTGAGCCCTTTAGCCACAGATAAAGGAGTGGCAATACATTGCCAATGTCCTGGTGATGTTTATGCGGAGATGGATTTAGAACGTATCGAGCAGGTGATGGTGAACCTTGTGGAGAACGCCATCAAGTTTTCCGACGAGGGTACGGAGATAGAGGTAGAGGTGCAGGAAAATAAGAATGATATTCTTGTTGCGGTGAAAGACCAGGGGGTCGGCATTTCCGAGGAAAGCCTGGATATTATCTTTGAGAAGTTCAGCACCCTTCCTACTTCCGGAGGCGCGGGGAAACGGGAAGGGACCGGCCTTGGTCTCGCCATCTGCAAAGGGATTGTTGAAGCGCATGGTGGCAGGATTTGGGCAGAAAGCAAAGAGGGTGAAGGGAGTGTTTTTTTCTTCAGCCTTCCCAGGAGACGTTGAAAGACAATTGAGAAAACCAGCCTTTATAAAAAGTCACGAAGTTCCTTAACTTTAGGCACTTCAATCCCGCCTGAGGCGGGATTAGGCACTTTAGACTCTTATCCTGACAGGTGGCAATAATGGAGAACTTTGAAACACTGCTAAAGGGTTCAGCCGAATCCCACGGTCATCTTTGCCCTGGGCAGGTAGTGGGCGTGCGCATGTCCATTTTGGGTTGCAAGCTCATAGGTCTGAATGATCCCAAGGCCCCGGATCAGATTAAAAAAATCATTATTTATGTTGAAATTGACCGTTGCGCCACAGATGCCATTGCCTATGTCACCGGCGTCAAATTGGGGCGGCGATCGCTTAAGTTCGTGGATTATGGCATTATGGCCGCAACCTTTGTCAATTTGGAAACAGGGAAGGCATACCGCGTGGTTTCAACAGAGGAATCTCGTGATCTTGTCCCCTCCTACGCGCCTGAAATAACGGGAAAGGGCCAGCAACAATTGGAGGCTTACAAGCGCATGCCCGACAGCGTACTTTTCCGGGTTCAGGAGGTCCAGGTTCCCATTGGCGAATCTGATTTGCCCGGCCCCACCCGCCACAAGGCTATCTGTGCCCGGTGTGGCCAGGTAGTCCGGGACAAACGGGAAGTGATCGTTGAAGGTGTACCGGTGTGTCAGCCGTGCGCCCGGGGGCCATATTTCAGCTCTGCCCGTGAGATTACCTGGCCGGACATGAACTGGGCCCCTGCCTAGTGCCGTGTCCTGAAAGTTCTTTCTGTAAAATTGGCAATTTAAGTTGCCTGTGAAATAGTAATCGAATAACGATCAAGGAATGACGAGTGACGAAGGAAAACAAAGAAGTTGACATTGAGGATCGTGTCATTGAAACAAAATAAAAGTAAAACTTCGTAATTCGGGGCTCGGCGGTGACCTCGATTGTTGAAGAAAGATGCAGGCTGCAGTTAATCCACATTGTCGGCATTATGCAATGTGCCAGTAATTGTTGGATATTATCAATACATTAGCATGTATTTGAAGATATAAGCGGATTATATATGGCTAATATCCGGTCAACTTGTTTTGCGAAAATGTAAGAAAAAACTTTTGGGACGGTGCGTTAGTGCCTGAACGAAAACTGTCTTTTTCGATGAGATTGCGGAAAATAGCCATTTATGGATCGACACTAAATAGCACACAGGCCGGCGTGATAGTCTCCCGTGCGTAGGGAGGTAATAAAGTCGGCATGATGAAAAAAATCAAACAGTATAACCCGCTCCCACAATTGCCTCTTTTACCTTCCCGATATTATCCTCTTCACTTACCTCAAACTCCACCTTTTTCCCCTCTAAATCCACGGAAACACCTGATGTGCCTGAAACCGATTCAACGGCCTTTTTTACATTGCCGGCGCAGTGCATGCAGGTCATATCCTGAACATCCAATGAAATCTTACCTTCTGTCATATCCTTCTCCCTCCGTAATCTGCTTAAAATCTTCAAGTTAAAATAATACCAGCCAAGCATCAGGGCCAATGCAATGGACCCGGCGATCTTCAACCATTCCGGCAGCATTTCATGTTGATGAACCATGATAATCTTCTGAAAACCATATTGTGCCGTCAGTACGTTGAGAAAATACCCTAAGGCCAAGCTCACAAGGGCGATGGCCGCAAGATAGACGACAGTTGATTTCTTCCCAAGCACTCTGGCGGTGGTTGCAATGGTAATGGCATTGGTGGCCGGGCCCGTCAAAAGAAAAACAAGCGCAGCGCCGGGTGAAATGCCTTTCATTATCAATGAAGCAGCAATCGGCGTGGAGGCCGCAGCGCATACGTATAAAGGGATACCTATTAGAAGCATCAGGATCATGGAGAGAAAGTCGGATCCCAAATACTTGTTAAAAAATCCCTCAGGGATCAGAGCAGAGATTATGCCTGCGGCAATTATTCCCACTATCAGCGCGTTTGCAATTGAGCCTAAGAGGTCGTACTCAACGTATTGAAGGATCGACTTGATTCGACCGGCCAATCCTTCTTCAGAATTCATGTCAGGTGATGACTCTTTAGACTGGGGTGAATCGTTCCGGCTGAGAATGTTGACCATGATCCCTGCAGCCATTGCAGTTATGAGAGATGCAACGATGCGAAAAAGGCCAAATATCCATCCGAGGAGTGAATAGGTGATCATAAAACTGTCTGCGCCCACCTGTGGTGTAGAGATCAGAAAAGATATGGTCGCACCCTTTGATGCGCCGCTGTTCCTGAGAGAGGCCGCAACCGGCACCACGCCGCAGGAACATAGTGGGATCGGTATGCCGAATAGAGTCGACTTAAGAACAGAGCCAAAGGAATCGCGGCCCAGGTGACGGCGGATAATCGATTCGGGAAATAGAACATGCAGGATACCGGCTATAATGAAGCCGAATAGAAGATATATGGATACTTCATTAAAAAAAAATATGATTTCTTTTAATATAACACTCAAAAAATCCATCGCGTCTTACCAGCCTGTCTCATATCGTTTCTAAAAACCTGAAATGTTCTTGTGGGCAGTTTATGGTCGTGCCCAGGACTGAAGTTGGCAGCCTTCGCCACAGTGAGCTACCCTCGGAATCATAAAACGCTCCATAGTCAGCACCTCCTTTCAGTGAAACATCATAGACCGCTTTTCGGCCTTTTACTCAAAAGTCGTGCAATTAATCTTTTGTTGGTTCACAATATGTTGAGTCTATATTGCATGACGAACA